>CAZSMW010000333.1:0-4625 GCA_964607985.1 uncultured Eubacteriales bacterium | reverse complement strand
ATGTGGGGATAGGAGATCTCCACCATCGCCCGTCTCATGATTTCTCCGCCGAGGTCCGCTTCGGCTGTGAAAACGGATTCCTGGGCGTTTTTCGGCGGAGAGATTTCGAACGAGACCTCTCCCTCTTCATACTTGCCGGCGAGGGAAAAAGGAAGGCCGGCCGGAGCGACCCGCCACCCGTCCATCCCTTTAAGGCGGATGGTCCCGGCGACGTTCTTTGAATGGCTCTTCAACCTGATCTTCACCGGCTGGGGGCCTTCGCCGGTAAATATTTTGACGCCGTCTTCGATCTGGATGGTCAGCCGCGGCCGGACCTCGAAAGGCCGGTAAAGCTCGCCTTGAACCTGGTCCGTCCAGCGGAAGAGAACGGGGATGGAATATTCAAGAAGCCGTCCTTCCGTACTCAGGATGAGGGCGACGCTCAGGGAAGGCGGATTTTCAGCCAGGCCCATGAGATTGCGATCTCCGGCCGAAAACGGACCGTTTTGAGGGGAGGGCTCCAGCCAATAAGGCTGGGACAAGGGAAAGCCCTTCGGGATGAGAACCTTATTCTCGATGGCCAGGGTTTCGTTGTTTTTCAGGGGCCGATCGACGACGGAATCGGGGACGATTCGGGGAATGCCGAGGCGATGGAGGACGAACGGCTGGTCCGATCGATTGACAATCGATGTCCGAATTAGGATTTCGTCTCCCGGAGCAGCGGCGAAGTCGTCGGCGATCGCTTCCATCCAGATTCCGGCGCAGCCTTGGATGACTCGGGACAATTCCTCTTTCTTCAGGCGGACCCAATCCGACTCCGGGAGCTTGGCCAGCTCGGCTTGAACGCCCAGGAGGCCGGGGATCGACCGGGATGGTTGCCTGGAATCGAACGATTGGATGCATTCCGCCAAAAGGAGACCAACCTTTTGCCCGCCGGGGACGCGATTCCAGGTCACGTCGATCCCCTCGAATATGTCTTGGGCGGCCGGCTCTCCGGCCCAAAGTTCGAAATTGTCGTATTGGGTTCCTCTCCGTCCCCCAGAGCCGAAGCCCTGGCTTTTATGCTGGGACCGGCTCTCGCCGGCGATCTCGGAGTACGATTTCCCCAACAACGGATTGTACTCTCCGGTATCGACTCGCAAGGCAGGAGCCGCCTCCTCCGGACGCGGGCGTCCTCTATTCAACAGAATCCGGGTCGTTTTCCAAACCGGCACGTATGTCAACTGCTCGGGAAACCGGTTCGGGTCGGCGGCCGCGGCGAAGGCTTCTTTGATCAGGATCCCGGAGGCCGTGTGATGCCCGTGCCCACCGGCGCCCTCGGCGGCGAACCGGGTAATGATCACATCGGGACGGAACTTCCGGATCACCCGGACCATATCGCCGAGGACGCTCTCCTTTCCCCAGATTTCGAGGGATTCTTCCGCCGTTTTGGAATAGCCGAAATCGACCGCCCGGGTGAAGTACTGCTCGGCCCCGTCGATTCGGCGGGCGGCCAGGAGTTCCTGAGTTCGCAGGAGGCCGAGCTCCGCCCCCTGTTCCGGACCGATCAGGTTTTGGCCGCCCTCGCCGCGCGTGACCGAAAGATAGGCCGTCCGGTACCTCCGTCCCTTCGAGAACAAAGCTAAGAGCGACGTGTTCTCGTCGTCAGGATGGGCCCCGACGTAGAGGACGCTCCCCAGGACGTTAAGCTTGTTGAGCGCGATTTCCAAATCAGCGGCGTTGGGAACGCCGCGCTGCTGGGCTTTGACCGGAATAGAGAACAACAACAGTAGTCCAACAATCTTCAACAGCCATATTTTCAAATTCGTCCCTCTTCCGGGCCGGAAGGGACCGGGCCGCCGGGAAATCCACCCGCGGAATTTTTCCTTGGGTTTATTGGGGCAGCTTGAAGGAAAAGCCGAAGCGTTTCATCGTCTCCGTTTAGCTGCCGGCCTTGAACGATACCGTCGCCATCGTTGTGTCCCAAATCATCGCCAGGGTCCCGCCGTCGGCGGACATGTCGATGAAAGCGATCGTGAACTGGTCTATCGATAACGCTAGGGTCTCGACCTTCATCGCCGCCCGGAGGACATCCTTGTCGGGGGTGTACCCATAGGAACCCCAGAGAGCGGCCTTATTGTTCGGGTCGTACTTTTCCTGGGCCGGCCAATTGGAGAAGATGAGGGTCCAGGCGTTCTCCTTCAGTTCCACGAAGACGCTGTATTCCCCGGCCGGCAGCGTCTTGCCGTCGATGACGAGCGGCACTTCGGTCTTGAGGCGGCTCGTTTGGTTCGCGCCCGCTCGCCAAACCGGAGAACCATCGCTCACCGCCTTGCCGTAGTCCGCGCCCGCGCCGAAGAGATTCTGACGTCCGCGCTTGATGGGCCGGCCGTACGTAACCTCGATCCACTTGCCGTCCTGATACCTCTGGCCGCCCTGGACTTCCACGTATTTCCCGCCGATCTGGGTGGCCGCCGTCCCCGCCGGGCTCGCCGGTTTCCGGACGGGTGTCTGAGCCAGGCTCCCCGCGACCAGGGCAGCGATCGCGACCACCGCTAACATCCAACTGTGACGTCTCATTTCGCTTCTCCTTCATGTGTTTCTCGCCCGACCCGTGCGCTCGATCCGTAGCTCGTCGTCGATATCCGGAGGCGAGGAAGGGCGGTACGATCCATGTCTATTTATCCGATTATAATACTTTTTTTGGAAAACGACAACTGATTTTGTTTCCACCCGATGTTGCCGATAGACCGCCTTTGTTTTTTCTCAGGCTTGAATTTATCGACCTCCCGCCGGACAGCCTGATGGCCCTGCTGGAATTCCGCTACAAGAGCAGCCGTAAACCGAAGCCATGGCCGGAAGCGGGCGGGCGCCCTTTCAGTCATCGGGGCGCCTTTTTCAAAAAATCTTTAAAAATCTTCAAAATCGACTTGACAAAGGGAGTTCTATCCCTTATTAATATTATCGTTACTATCGGCTTAATAGAGATTAGGGAAACAGGCTTATTAAATTCAATTTCAATAAAAAGGAGGAGTTTCTCATGAAAAGGGTATTTTCAACACCCTTGGCCTTCACCATAATCGCCGCCTTCGCAGGGACGGGCGGCCAGGTGAGATGGGCCAAGAAAGATTTAGGTCCGAAGGCGCGTGCGATTACCACGTTGCCTGGTGGAACCTTGGATCCGACATCCCCTATATAAAATGGTTCAATGGAAAGAAGGAGAAAAATATGAAAGGTAGAAATTTCGGTCTGACTATCATCTGTATTGCTGTATTGCTGGGCGCCGGCCTCATGGGAATAGGCAACCCGGCTTACGCTGAAAGCCCGGTAATGAGCAAATGGGTCGATCCGCTGCCGGTGCCGCCTGTGGCGGTCAAGACCTTCAAGCCCCTGATCTCGAGGTGGGCTGATTACTATGAGATCAACATGACAGCCAGTCAGCACCAATTCAACGCCAGCCTGGGCCCGGCTACCGTCTGGACATACGGGCAGCCAGGGAAGACGCCCGTCCTACTTGGCCCGACGATTGTGGCGGAAACAGGCCGGTCCGTAGTGATCAAATGGATCAACAACCTTCCCACCGCCCTCGCCGACTTCCCGCTGCTGAGCTCCATCGACCCGACCATCGCTGGAGCGCCGGGATTTGGATTCGGTGAAGTACCCCCGGGCGCCGCGATCCCGCACCTCCACGGCGGGCACACTGCAGCGCGGTTCGATGGAACTCCCGAACAATGGTGGACGGCCGACGGGACAAAAGGCTCGGACTACTTCACCGACACCTTCACGTATCTCAACGACCAGCCGGCTTCGCTGGTCTGGTACCACGACCATACGTTGGGGGCCACGCGGTTCAAGCCCTATCTCGGACTTGCCGCAGCCTACTTGATCTTCGATAATATCGACAACGGCAACACAATCAAGGTTGGATCGCTGAACCAGAAGGTTCCGGCCGGTTATGGCAAGTACCACCTGCCGCTGGTGATTCAAGACAAGCAGTTCAACGCCGATGGCACCCTGTTCTATCCCACGGAAGGCATAAGCGCTACTCACCCAATATGGGTTCCTGAGTTTTTTGGCGACACTCCGGTGATCAACGGCAAGGCTATCCCTACCTGGATGCCCAGCCGAGGAGATATCGGCTTCGCCTCCTGAACGGCTCTCAGGCCGCCTTCTACAACCTGAGCTTCCAGTTGGGCGGGAGTGACCTCCCCTTCTGGGTCATCGGATCCGAAGGAGGGCTTCTTCCCGCGCCGGCGCAGATGTCCACCTTACTAATCGCCCCTGGCGAGCGCTTCGACGTCATCATGGACTTCACGGGCATTCCCTTGGGCAGCGAAGTCATGATGACCAACGACGCCAATACGCCTTATCCGGACGGCGACGACACCTTAGTGACCGATCTCATGAAGATCAACATCAATACCCCAGTGCCGGCGAACGATCCTGATGATACTGTGCTTCCTGCTGATCTGAAACTGCCGAAGATCCCTCGACTGAAGGCATCGCGGAATCTGGCACCGCGGGATGTCGTGCTCAAGGAGAATACGGACGCGGCCGGCATTCCGATCGAGGTGCTGCTCAACGGTTACACCTTCATGGACCCAACTACAGACTTCATCAAGGCCAACACTACCGAAATCTGGCAGTGGATCAACCTGACTGTGGAT
>CAZSMW010000332.1:0-3343 GCA_964607985.1 uncultured Eubacteriales bacterium | reverse complement strand
CGTCACCAGGATGACGGTCAGGCCTTCCCGGGCGTTGAGGTCCCTGAGGATCTCGCCGATCTCTTCGCTCCGTTTCGTGTCGAGGTTACCCGTCGGCTCGTCGGCGAGCAGGATCCGCGGCTTGTTCACCAAGGCCCGGGCGATGGCTACCCGCTGCATCTCGCCCCCGGAAAGCTCGCCCGGCAGGTGGTCCTTCCGGTGGTCGATCCCCAGAAGTCTCAGAACATTTCCGACGTCATCCGAAGCCCCGGGCTTCCTGTAGAACGTGAACGGCAGGGCCACGTTCTCGAGGACGGTCAGGGTCGGAATCAGGTAGAACTTCTGGAAGACGTAGCCGAAGACTTCCCTCCGGACCCGGGTGAGGGCGGCCTCGGAGAGGGCCCGGCCCCTGTCGAAAACAACCTTGTCGCCGAGGACAAGCCGGCCCGACGTGGGATTGTCCAAACAGCCCAGAACGTTGATGAGGGTCGTCTTCCCCGACCCGGAGGGACCGACCACCGCTATGAACTTGCCCGTCTCAATCGATAGGGTGATCCCGTCCACGGCCGCGATTTCTTCGGCGCCGCGCTTGTAGATCTTGACCAGGTCCTCCGCCCTCAGGGCTAGGTTCGTTCCGGCGCTCATGATGCCTCCTCGCTTCGGATCGATTCCAGGGGACGGACCCGGCCCGCCTTCCAGGAGGGATAGATCCCGCTGGCCAGCCCGACCAGAGTCACGATGCCTAGGGTGGCTAGGACGAGTCCCGGTTCGATCTTCACCAGGCTGCCGCTCGGCGCGTAGGGCAGCAGCTTGCGGACGAGGATGTCAGTGATCTTGGCCGTGACCAAGGCCATGCCCGTCCCTACCAGCCCTCCTGTCAAGCAGAGGATGAGTGTTTCGAGCCAGACGAGCTTGAAGATGTCCGAGGCCATGGCGCCCATGGACTTGAGGATCCCGATCTCCTGGCGGCGCTCCATGACCGACATCAGGATGGTGTTGACGACCCCCATCATGGCGATGAGAATGGCGATGAGGGCGATGGACAGGACCATGACCCGGGCCGTCGAGACCAGGGTCATGATGGTGTTTTTGACTTGGGTCAGGCTGACCACCTGGACGTCGGGGAGGTTGTACATCCGCGCCTCGAACTTGGCCATGTCGGCGTCCTTCCTGACCTTGATCCCGATTCCCGTGAGTTCGTCCCGGATTCCGAAAACCTTCTGGACCGTGCCGATAGGGAGGAAAATGGTACCATCGTCCTGGGTCCCCGTCCTTTCCAGGATGCCTACGACTTTGACTTCGATGTTCTTCTCCGGGATGAGGTACATGTCGCCGACCTCCCTCTGCTCGAGCTCGGCCGCTTCGTAGCCGAAGACCGTTTCGGCGGCTTCCTGGGCCGAGAACCAGTTCCCTTCCTTGAACTTCAGGAAGCTCTTCATTTTAGGGTACGTCTTCGGGTCGACGCCCTGGTAGACCGCGAAGCCGCCGCTCTCGCCCTTGTTCGGATCGAAGACGACCTGCATGAGCATCGGGGTCACACCGTCGACCTCGGGTTCCCGGGCGATCTGGTCGGCGATCTCCTGCTTCATGTACTTGAGCCCGGTCCCGCCCTTGAGCATGAGGGTAGCCGCTTCATACGGACAGCCTTTGGCGACGACGAGCATTTGGAATCCCAGGTTGTCGATATCCCGGTTGAGCGATGTCTCGTAGCCCTTGTTGAAGCCGAAGAGACTGACCAGGACCCAGCCGGCCAGGGCGATGCCGAGGACGGTCAGGATGCTCCGGGTCCTTTTACGCAGAAGGTTCTTGTAAGCGATTTGAAAGATACTGAGCTTCATGGCCGGTCTCCCGTCGATTTGAGATATTTCAGGTGCCTGTTCCCGAGCAGGAACTCGTCCGCCAAGATGAGGTTCTTCTTTGCGGCGCGCAGGGCGGCGCGGAAATCCGACTCGGCTTCAGGGGAAGGGTTCCGGATGCCGCTCAACCGCCCGGGCGGCGTTTCCTTGCCGGAGACAACGTCATAGGCATAAAAATCCCCGAGACTGAGGCCCTCGAACTGTTTCCCGAAGGCGGACTCGCGGAAGAGCTTGGCCGCCCTGGAGGTGAGCTTCTGGAAGTAAAAGGCCCGGATCGTCCCCTCGGCGTCGAGGGCCAGGAAGACCTGGATGCCGCCGTATTGTCCTTTCTGGTTCACCCCATGGATGTACCCGATCAGCCGGTCCCCCTTGTTGATCTCGTACATGGTATAAGGCACGTCGGCGGTTTCGAACAAGCCCTTGAACGTGTCGCCGAGCCGACGCTCGATCTCCCGGAGCAGGGCGTCGCCGCCCTTCCGGGCGATGGAGACGTAGAGGGTTTTGTAGCCGGTGGATTCGGGGAAGAGGCGCTTCACGTCCCGGTCGGGATCGTTGAGGTCGCAGCCGACCGCCGCGTAAAGCGCGGCCGCGGCCGCCAGAAGAAAAACGATGGGTGCCGCAAATCTGAGCCTACGCCCCTCCGAGAATTTCGGAATCATATGTGTTTGCATGCCGTCCCTCAAATGCCCTTGTAATAATACACCTGAAAAACGATTCGGGTGTCCTTCCCGGCGCTCTCGTGCTGGACCATCGCCCGAAAGGCGAGATCAGCTGTGGCCTGGAAGGCGACCCCGCCGGAAAGGAGTGTCCCCCAGTCCGCCCCCGTTTTCATGACCACCGGCTGGGCCTCTATCTTCAGCCGGCCTTCCTCGAGGATGTTCGCTCCCAGCCGCCCGAAAAGGGCCAGGACGTTCTTCCCGTCCTTCTTCCCCGCCAAAACCTCGGCCCGCCCCTCCAGATTGTTCCAGAGATACGTCAGGTCCGCGGAGACGCAGCGGAAATCGATCGGATCATCCGACATGAGTTCGTAGCCCATGATGTCGAGAATCTTGCCCCCAGCCATAGAAAGCCCGGCCGAGTAATTGTCCCGGCTGAGAACCCCTTTGGAGACGCGGGCGGCCGCGAGATAATTCCCTTGGAGGCGGAGCGGCATCCCGCTTCCGGCGGTCAGGGAAGCGGCCGCGTTTCCCCAGGCGAAATCCCTGGACATGCCGGCGCCCCAATCCCTGTCAAACCCGTAGCCGGTCATCGCCAGGGTCGGCAGGAGGAGGGCGTGACTGTCTAGAATGGAAGACAAACCGAAGGCTGGGCGGCTGTGCCCCGCCCAGATGTCGGCAAAACCCGCCTTGTATCTGAAGGACGCATTATAAAGCTGGAATTGGACCTTGCCGCCCCCTTCGGGGTCATAGGCCAGTCGGGCCTGGACGGCGAGGGTCCCGATGTCCCGGGACCTTCCCGAAAGCCGTAGAACATAGTCGAAGCCGAGCCCCGGCTTCTGCATGACGTCC
>CAZSMW010000331.1:0-4352 GCA_964607985.1 uncultured Eubacteriales bacterium | reverse complement strand
AGGATCGTGACCGGGTCGGATTTCGAGGCCATCTGGTTGGGGCTGTGTTCCCAGCGGGTGCTCACCCAGTGGGTCAAGAGGCGCAACTTTTCATAATCGTTCTTGGCGCCGGCCACGACGGTGTCGATCCCGAATTCACCGCGCATTTCGAGAAACTGCGGGGCTTTGGGATCGTCATATAGCACGGGAAACGGGGGCGCCGATTGGCTGCGGTCCCAGACAAGCGGCACCGGGCCGTGCTTGACCTTGATCTCCTTAAGCAGAGACTTGAATCCCGGGTCTTCGCGGAGGGAGTCGAAATCCGTGTCGTTGCTGTATTTGGAATACTCCGTGAAACCCGCGGCGACAGCCTGGCGGATCGCTGCCATGGCCTGTATCTTCTGCCCGGACAGCGCGTGGATGCAAGCCTTCATGTAGAGGATCCCACCCCGGTAATCGCTGTTTTGCGTGTCGTCCGCGAGTTTAAGCATCCGGTCGAGGACGGCCATGGCCCCGGGCCAGTCCTTTTGGTCGTAGACGCGCTTCAGCTCTTCGTTGAACGCGGCCCACTGATCATCGACGCTCGGCTTCTGCGCGAACAGGGGAGCGCAGACGAGCGCGAGGATCAGCGCGACGAGAATCGTGGATTTTACGTGGATCATGGTTTACGCCCTTGATTCGTTTTTTTTATCGGCATCCATTATCATACTACGAAGGGTGGGTTCGAAAAGGTTTACTCGTTCCTTCGCCAAGTATGGACAAAATAGATCAATTGCTTTAATATCAGCGAGATGTCGTGGCCCGTCCCCAATTAGTTTTAATGATTAATAATGTTATAATAAAAATATACCATCCGATCGGTGTTGGACATTCGTTTTTAAGAATTGGAGAAGAAACAATGCAAAAACAACTTACAGCAATTATTGAGCGCGAAGAGAGTGGGTACGTATCATTTTGCCCGGAACTCGACATCGCCAGTCAAGGAGAAACAATCGAAGAAGCCCGTGAAAATCTTCGAGAAGCTCTTGCATTATTCTTAGAGACGGCTTCCCCTAAGGAGATACAGACGCGCTTGCACGATGAAGTTTACGTGACCCGAGTGGAGGTTGCGATAGGTTAAGCAGAGCCGAGTTTGAATCATGAGAATTGCGCCCCAGACAGCCTTAAGTCTTCGTTCTTAGGACCGAAAACGCGGTTATGAAGCCAAGGCAGAATTCGCCGGTGGGCAAAAATATGAGCTTATTAATTTGCCTATGGGCAAATAATCTTGACAATGGCCGGGGGCCTGTCTCATAATGGATTCATGTTGAAAGAGAGGTACCTCACCCAGCCCGTCTTCGAAGACCTCAAGGAGAAAATGGTTTTCGTCGGCGGCGCCCGCCAGGTCGGGAAAACGACATTCGCCGCCGATCTCCTGGGCAAGAAGTTCAAGTCACCCGCCTATTTCAACTGGGACAATAGGTCCGACCGCCGCGAGATCATGGCCGGCCGATGGCCGGGGGATGCAGACCTCATCATCCTGGACGAAATTCATAAGCTCCGAGGCTGGAAAACCGTGATCAAAGGCGAATATGACAAACTCAAGGACAAATACAAGTTCGTTGTGACGGGAAGCGCCCGGCTGGATGTCGTCCGCAGGGGAGGGGATTCCCTGCAGGGGCGCTATCATTATTACCGCCTCCATCCTTTTTCCCTGGCGGAATTACTGAGCAAGGCCGGCAGCCCCAAGCTGTTCGAGACGATCCCGATCTCTCCCGGCGCGTCCTTTCCGGAATTCGAGGCCCTTTTCGAATTCGGCGGGTTTCCGGAGCCTCTCTTCAAACAGAATTCGCGGTTTCTCAGGCGTTGGCATAACGAAAAGATCGAGCGGATGTTCCGGGAGGACATTACGAGCACCGAGCAGGTCCGGGACCTGGGCCGGATGAAACTCCTGAGCGACATGCTGCCCGAGCGCGTCGGTTCTCTTTTTTCGGTGAACGCTATCCGAGAGGACCTAGAGGCCGGATTCAAGGCCGTTTCGAACTGGGTCCTCATCCTCGAATCCTTCTACTACCAGTTCAGGATTCGGCCGTTCGTCCACCGTTGGATCCGTTCCATAAAAAAAGAGCCCAAGCTCTATCTCTGGGACTGGTCTGAGATCGCCGACCCGGGGGCGCGCTTCGAGAATCTGATCGCCGGCCATCTCCTGAAGCTTTGCCATTTTCTGCACGACAGGGACGGTTTCAAGGCTGAGCTTTCGTTCCTGAGAGATGTCGATAAAAAGGAAGTTGATTTTTTAGTGACCGTAGACAGAAAGCCCTGGTTTGCTGTAGAAGCCAAGCTCACGGATGAAAGCGTTGCGCCTGACCTTCTTTATTTCAAGGAAAAGCTCAAGATCCCCTTTGCTTATCAGCTGATCAAGAAGCCCGGGATTCACCGCTTCGTACGCGACGTTCACGTCGTCTCGGCCGAGCGCTTCCTTGCCGGTCTGGTTTAGGGTTGACCGTATGCCCGAATCCACTATCCCTCCGGCCGCGGCCGGACTTCGCCCTTTCGGATGGGACAGGTATTTCGATAAAGAGGCCGAGAAATTCCGGGCCGGCGGTTTCCAATTCGGCCGGGTATCGGCCGAAAACCGGGAACAATACATAGTCCTCACCGCCGGCGGCGAGCGCGCGGCCGAGGTCTCCGGCCGTTTTTTATTCGAGGCCGAAGCGCCGGCTGATTTCCCCAAGGTCGGCGACTGGGTCGCGATCACCGACTATCCCGCCGAGGAGAAAGCCGTCATCCACGCCATCCTGCCGCGACGGACCCGGCTCTCCCGAAACGCCGCCGGAAAACGGACCGAAGAACAAGTCCTGGCCGCCAACATCGACGTCGTTTTCCTCGTCCAGGGACTGGATTCCGACTTCAACCTCCGCCGGCTCGAACGGCAAATGGTCATGCTCCGGGAGAGCGGCGCCGCTCCGGTCGTCGTCCTTAACAAGGCCGATCTCTGCACCGATCCCGCGCTTCTGACGGCCCAAGTCCTTGCGATCGCTCCCGGGACGGACGTCCTGGCCGTTTCGGCCCTGACGCAGACGGGGCTGGACGGCTTGCGCCGGTGCCTCCGGCCGCGCAAAACGTATGTCTTCCTGGGATCATCCGGAGTCGGCAAATCGACGTTGATCAACAGACTCATCGGGCGCGATATCCTGGCTAGCGCCCCGGTCCGGGAAGACGACTCCAAAGGCCGGCACACGACCAGCCGGCGCGAACTTCTCGTCCTCCCCGGCGGGGCCATGCTCATCGACACGCCCGGCGTGCGCGAATTCCAACTCTGGGAGTCCGACCAGGCCGTGGACGAGGTCTTTTCCGATATCTCCGCCTTGGCCGCCGGCTGCCGCTATGCCGACTGCGTCCACGTCAAGGAAACGGGCTGTGCGGTACGGGCGGCCGCCGTGTCCGGCGCCCTTCCGGTCGAACGCTACGAAAGCTACTTGAAACTGTGCAAGGAGCTGGCCTTTCTGGAGACCAAGCAGCGGGAAAAACCGGGTTCGGACAAAAAGCAGTGGTCCAAAGAGATCCATGGGGCGGTGAAGACGTTCCGGAAGCTCAATCCCAAGAGCCGATTCAGGGACTGAATCGGCGCGAAGCCGCCGAGATCGAAGCCGTTATGGCGGGTTGTTTCCAGCCTGATGCCAAAAGAATATCTTTGAAAGTAAAGACCGTGTGGCCTGTGCGAAGAATGGTATAAAGGCTTGCTTTTTCCATAAATGCGAACCATAGGTTACATATGCTGTTACCTTGAGGTTTAAATATATTAAGAAGTCACGGCCTGGAACGCTCGGCCGCTGCGGATCGATTAATTCATGCCGACTTCTTTTTCGAGCGCCCTCCGGACCAACCGGTTCAACGAAATCCCCTCGCTGATCGACTTTCGCACGGCCCGCTTGTGGAGGTCGGGAGATACTCTTAAGTCAAAAGTCCCCTTGTAGGACCTTTGAAAAGACGCCTCAGCCAGGGCCTTTGTCTCATGCCTTTACCATCTGAAAGGCCTTGAATTCCATTTTTTGGAGAAAGCCGGTATCTGAGCGCGCGATAGGTTCGGAAAAAAGCTCGGCGAAAGTGAGAATTCCCGCATTGTCCTGGATGAGCTCGTCCTTGAAAAGGACCTGAAGCGCATGGATCCCCGTGATCAAGAACGTATTCTGCGCGCGATCAAGAAAAAACTATCGGAAGGGCCGGGTGATTTTGGGAGCCCGCTGGGAGGCGGCCTGAAGGGCTTCTGGAAACTCAAGGTGGGGGCGTATCGCGTCATATACAGGATCTTTGAAAAAGAGAAGCTCGTCGATGTAGCCCTCGTTGGCTTCCGGAGGAATGAGGAAGCCAACTTCATGCTTCATGGCCAAGGG
>CAZSMW010000330.1:0-2307 GCA_964607985.1 uncultured Eubacteriales bacterium | reverse complement strand
GGCTGCCTGAACCCTGATTTCCCCGACGATGTCCACCTCAACTCGGATCTCCATGCCTTGATCCAGCCGGGCCCGGAGGGGGAACGGCTGGGTATTCCCCCGGAAGCGCTTTTCCTGACGAGCCTGTCGCCGCATGCGCCGTTCCTCTTCCTCAACGTCTGCCTGGGTGATCAGGGCGTCCGGGAAACAAGAGAATGCGGATGCCCGATTGAGACGATGGGACTGAAGACCCACCTCCATATGATCCGAAGCTTCGAAAAGCTCACCGGAGCTGGGATGAATTACCTCGACGTGGACATCATCCGAATCCTGGAGGAAGACCTGCCGCGGCGTTTCGGAGGGGGGCCGACCGATTATCAGCTCGTCGAGGAAGAAGGGGAAAGGGGAGAGCCCATCATGCGGCTGCTCGTCCATCCCCGGCTTGGCGCTCTCGACGAAGCGGCCGTGAAGCGGACGTTCCTGGAGACAGCCGGCAGCGGCTCTTCTTTAAAGATCATGATGGGCCAAGTCTGGAAGGAGACGGACATCCTGAGGATTGAGCGTCGGCCTCCCCTGGCGGCAAGGTCGGGAAAGATTCTTCATCTTGTGGCCAAGCCTCCGGACGTCTCTTGAGACAGAACGCTAGGAGCGAGGGCTTCGGGCGGCGGTCCGTCGCGCCATCGCGCTAAGCAGTGCCGCCGCTCTCCGGGGATTGAAGATGCCGCAGACGCACGGCCGGGCCAGGCGGGCGGCCGCTTCCCGGGCGCCGAGCGCTCCCGAGGCGACCTCCTCCGCCAGTTTTTCCACGAGGCGGCCGGGGATCATGCCGTGGCCGCACATCGACGTGACCTCGAGAATTGAGGGCCCGGGGAGAGTCTCGGTCCGACCCCAGATCCCCAGCGACACGGCGACCGTGTGGGGCTTCAATCCGGTTCGCGCCGCAATCCGGCGGCAGGTGTCCATGAGGCCCGAGACGACGATCGAGATCCCCAGGTCCTCGGCCTTCAGGTCGGCGAGGAACGAGGCGACATCGCGGGTGCCGGAGAAGACGGCATGGAGCACGGTCCCGTCGGTGATGGCTTCTAGGAGGCGTTTCCGGGTTTGGGAAAAAGCGCTGCCCGTCCGGATGTCGCCGAGGTTCACCGGATTGTGCCTGGAGGCGAGCTCCAGGAAGCGGCGAAGCCGCGGAGCCGAGCCGGCGTGGTTGATGCCGGACGCCGTCATGGCCAGGACGACCCAGTCGCCGGCGAGGCTTTGTCGATCTCCTGAGCGGTGAAGAGTGTGGGACACGGCTCACTCCTCCCGCTCGTGCGCCGGAGGAGGCGGGAGCCTGCGGCCCAGGCCGAGATTGATCTTCCCGTTCGGCCGGACGGCGATCCCCTGCGCTTCCAGTATGTCGAGCATGGGCATTTCGCCGCCGGATCCGACGGTTTGGCAGAGGCCGAGGGAGAAAACGGTTGGGAGGCGCAGGGAAACATTCTTCAAGGAATCCAGCAGTCCGGGCAGCCTTTCCTGGGGGACGGTCATCTCGACCAGCACGGATAGCATCCTTTCCTCCAGGATGTCGGGTCGAAAGGTTCCCCGGGACGTATCGTCCATCAGGGCCGTGAGGGGATTGTTGGGCTCGAAGACGCAGCCGTAGCGTGCGCAGGCGGCGGTGACCTCCTGCACGTCCTTGAACGTCGCACCCGTCAGCGGCCGCCCCACCTCTACGGCCAAGCCGACGGCGCCGGCGGGGATTCGGCCGGTCACGTCGTTCGTTTTCATCTCCTCGGTTCCCCGGCCGGGAACCTGGGTGTGCCGGTGCGTCGTCTGGGGATTGCTGAAGAAGCTTCGGACGGCCCGCGGCCAGGGCAATTCCTCGCGCTGCAGGGCGCCGGAAGGGCAGACGCCGGCACGAAGACAGGCCTCGCATTCGACGCACGACTCGCGGTCGATCTCGGACCGGGAGGAAGTTGTGCCCAGGGAGATGGCCGATACCGGGCAGTAGGGGATGCACTCGCCGCAGCCCGTGCACAGGTGCCGGTCAAGCCTCATGAGAAAACACCCTTGCAAGGATAGCTAACATGATGATGTGATGCACCTCCTCGGGGAGTTTGATAGACTCTCCTGGGAGCCTCACCCAACAACTGATCCAGCCAAAAGTGTATGTTTGCATAAAGATAGAATTTGCTTTTTCCGAGCGAACTTAATTCCCGCCCTTGGCGCTGAATTTACCCTCCTGTCCATAGCGGGACTATATCTCCGGCCGGGCCGCATAGTCAATAATCGCGAAAACCGCTCCCGAAGATCCAATAGGGACAAGAAATCCCTCCGCCGCGGCTAAAA
>CAZSMW010000329.1:0-4765 GCA_964607985.1 uncultured Eubacteriales bacterium | reverse complement strand
GCGTTCGCGCCGGTTGATCTCCCAGGAATAGGCGCTGTGGTAGGTCACAAGGGACTGGGCGAAGAAGAGTTCCAGCATGTCCCGGAGGATCGGATCCTTGGGCCAGGGCTCATCCCTGAGAAAGCGGACGGCGGTTTCGTAACCGTGGAGGGCCGTCCGGAGCTGGACCTCCTTGATCAACGCCCAGGTCCATGTCTTCTCGTCGCCCCGGCCCCGGGCTTCGCCGCGGATGCGGGCGGCTTCCTTGGCCGCGGCCTCGAATTTTTGCTCGTTGACGAGCTTGTCGATAAGTTGGCGGTCCGATTGCATTTCAGCCGGCCCAGCGACGACTATTAACGCCAGGAAAAGGATCAGCAAAGACCCCAGGACCGCCCTGCCCGGATGGCTTCGCGATTCTTTAGAGTTCCGGTCCGTCGGATTGCCGTTGTCCATAAATGCCTCCCCGCGGGTTTTCCCGCCGCTTGTGAACAGTCCCTGGAAAAAGCTGAATAAGATAACTAGAAGATTGCCGCCGCACGCCTAGTATAACCGCAGCTTTGCTTATTTGGATTCATTTCCCTCTTTCACTGGAAATAATACAACAAAGTCAAGTTTGATCCCAACTTTTCAGCGCCGCGCCGGTGTAAGACGCCGGGCAGGCGGCGATATCGGCGGGTGTTCCGCGGGCCACGATTCTCCCGCCCTCGTCTCCGCCTTCGGGACCGAGATCGATGATGTGGTGGGCCCGGGCGATGATATCGAGGTTATGCTCGATGACGACCAGGGTGTGGCCCTGGCCGATAAGCCGGGCGAAGACTTGGAGGAGATTCTCGATATCCGCGAAATGAAGCCCCGTGGTCGGCTCGTCGAAGAGAAAGAGGCAGTTTCCCGGCGCCGGCTTCATGAGCCGCGCGGCCAGCTTGAGGCGTTGGGCTTCGCCTCCCGAGAGGGTGTCGAGCGGCTGGCCGAGTTGGATGTATCCCAGGCCGATCTCCTCAATGACGCCGAGAGAACGTTCGAGCTGCCGGTGGCCTGAAAAGAATGCCCTGGCTTCGCTTGCGGTAAGGGCAAGGACATCCGCGATGGTCTTCCCCCCGTATTCGATCTTCAAGACCTCCGGCTTGTAGCGCGCGCCGTCGCAGTCATCGCAGGTCGTCCAGACATCCGCCAGGAAGTCCATGCTGATCCTGGTCTTTCCCGCCCCGCCGCAGTCTTCACAGCGGCCTTCCTTGGTGAGGAAGGAGAAATATTGTTTTCCGAAACCGAGGGACTTGGACTTCTCGGTCGCGGCGAACAACCCTCGGATGGTGTCGAATATACCCAAGTAAGTGGCCGGAACGCTCCGTGGACTGTCGGCCGGAGGCTCCCGATCGACTTGGATGACCTGTTCGAATTGCTCCAAGCCCTGAATGCCGTCGCAGTTGGCGGGCTTTCCGGCTTTGGCCGACTTCAGGAGCACATCGAAAATGAGACTCGATTTGCCGCTTCCCGAAACTCCCGTGATCGTGGTCAGGACGCCGGCCGGGACCTCGACGTCGATCGTCCGGAGATTGTTCGCCCGGGCTCCCGTGATCCGGATGCCCGACCGCGCGATGCCGGGCAGGGGAGGCGGCGCCGATGACCTCGCCGATAAATATCGTCCGGTCAGCGAATCCGGGTTCGCCAGGATTGCCGCGGGGCTTCCCTCGGCCGTGATCCTGCCGCCTTCCCGTCCGGCCCCTGGGCCCATGTCGATCAGGTGATCGGCCGCGCCGATGACGTCCGCGTCGTGCTCGGCGACGACTACGGTGTTGCCCGGTCGGGTCAATTTCTGGAGAAGGCCGATAAGTCGGGCCGTATCGCGGGGGTGGAGGCCGATCGTCGGTTCGTCCAGGACATAGGTCACGCCGGACAGGCGGGCGCCCAGCATTTCGGCGAGGCGCAGGCGCTGGGATTCGCCTCCGGAAAGCGTGGATGAGCGGCGGTCGATGCTGAGATAATCCAGCCCGACGTCCCGGAAGAGATTCAGCCGCCGAAGGACTTCTCCCCGCAGGGCTTCCGTGACCGCCACAGTCTTCGCTCCGGCCTGCCGCAGGCGTTCCGCGTCTTCGAAGAAGCGGACGGCTTCGCGGACAGTCATCGCCGATATCTCCGCGATGTTCATTCCGTGGACCGTAACCGCCAACGATGACGCTTTGAGGCGGCTGCCGCCGCAGGCCGGGCACCGCTCCTCTTTCATGAGAGGCAGCATCGCTTCTCCGCGGTCATCGGCGTGCTTGCGCTCGTATTCTTCGTTGACCAGGTTCGCGAAACCCTTCCAGGGCCCCTTGAATTTGAACTCTCCCGAGCGGTTCTTTCGTTTGTAAGCCCAAACGATGTCGTAGGCGCTCCCGCCCGTACCAAACATGGCGATCCTCCGGGCATCCTCGTTCAATCGTTCGTAGGGGATTGCGAAATCGATGCCGAGCGCCCTGCCCGCTGTTTCGAGGGCCGCGATGTATTGACCGTGAGGTTCGCCGTAGAATTTTCCCGTCTTGGTCCCGTCCAACGCCCCATCCTGCAAGGATTTGTCGGGGTTGGTTACCAGGCTTTCCGAGTCGCAGACGGTGAGCCAACCGAGCCCTTTGCATCGCTCGCAGGCGCCCTGCTCGTGGTTGAACGAGAACATGCTCGCCGTAAGCCTTCGTCCCGCGAGCACGGGGGGCGAGGTCCCCGCCCGGGAGAAGAGGAGGCGGTAATAGTCGTAGATCTCCGTCATCGTTCCGACCGTCGACCGCGGATGGCGGGCAGCTGCTTTTTGGCTGATGGCGATGGGCGGCGTCAGGCCCCACGCGGAGGCGATATCTTGCCGCCCGCCCTTGCTGATCAGGCTCCGGATATAAGGCGAGAAGCTCTCGATGTACTTCTGCAGGGACTCGGCGAACAGGGTATCGAATGCCAGCGATGATTTGCCGCTCCCGGAGGGCCCGGTGATGACAGTCAGCTTCCCAAAAGGAATGCTGACATCTATGTTCTTGAGGTTGTTCGTCGTGACTCCGAGGAGCCTGATGGGGCCGTCGAGAGCGGGGGGGAGAGGCTTCTTTTCCTGCCGGGACTTTGGACCGGGTTCGAACGCTTGCCGCAGGGCTTTCCCTGTTAGCGATGCGGGTTCGGCGGCCACAGCTTCCGGTCTTCCTGACACGACGACGCGCCCGCCGTCCTCACCGCTCCCGGGCCCCAGATCGATCACCCAATCCGCCGTCTTGATGAATTCGGGATCGTTCTCGATGGCGATGATCGTGTTGCCTTTGTTCACAAGCTCTTGGAGCGAACCCAGCAGGTTCTTGACGTCGTAAACATGGAGGCCGGTCGTCGGCTCTTCGAGGATGTAAAGCGTATCGCCGGACTCGGGCCGGCTGAGCTCCGAAGCCAGTCGGACGCGCTGGGCCTCTCCACCCGAGAGGGTCGTCGAGCTCTGGCCCAGTTTCAGGTAGCCCAGGCCCAGCCGGGCCATGACGTCGAGGAAACGGCTCATGGGCGGCTCGTCGCTAAAGAACGCCGCGGCTTCGGCAACGCTCATCTCAAGGACATCGAAAATGCTCTTTCCCCGGTACTTGACATCGATGGTCTCGTCGTTGAACCTCCGGCCCTCGCATTCGGGGCAGACGACCTCGACATCGCCCAGAAAATGCATCCCGATCTGCTGGAGTCCCGCGCCTTGGCAGACCTCGCAGCGGCCGCCCTTGACGTTGAAAGAGAACCGCCCCCTTTCCCAACCGCGGGCCTTGGCCTCGGGAAGCGCGGCGAACAGGTCGCGGATGCGGTCGGAGAGCCCGGTGTAGGTTGCGGGGTTCGAGCGGGGCGTGCGGCCGATGGGAGACTGGTCGATCTCGATGACCTTGCCGATCCGCCCGTCGATCGAGATTCCCGCGGCGTCTGCGTCCGGCGCCGGCCTGTGCTCCCTGAGCCGTTCGGCCAAGACGCGCTTGACGAGGGTCGATTTGCCGGCCCCGGAGACTCCCGTAACGACGTTGAAAGCCCCGAGTTTGAACACGGCGTCGATATTTTTCAGGTTGTGTTTACGAGCTCCGTGGATCGTGATGGCGCCTCTTCCTGCCCTCCGGGAAGCCGGCACTGCGATCTGCAGGTCTCCGACCAGGAAATCCCGGGTCAGGCTGACCCCTCCGGGAATCCCGGCGATCCCTTCGGGCATCCCGCTGTAGAGAAGCCGGCCGCCGTCGACCCCGGCCCCGGGCCCAAGGTCAATGAGGTGGTCCGCGGACCGGATGGCGGCCGCGTCGTGCTCGACGATGAGCACGGTATTGCCGTTGTCCCGGAGCTCCCTGAGGATCCCGAGGAGCTTTTCCGTGTCGGCCGGGTGGAGGCCGACCGTGGGCTCGTCAAGGACGTAGAGCACTCCGCGGAGGCCGCTCCCGGCCTGGGTCGCCAGCCTGATGCGCTGGGCTTCACCTGCTGAAAGTGTCGTCGATTCCCGGTCGAGGGCGAGGTAGCCGAGTCCGAGGCGGCCGAGGAGGTCCGTCCGGGCGAGGACGGCTTCGCGGATGGGAAGGCCGGCGGACTTTTCCTTATCGAAGAACTCAAAGCCGCGGAAGAACGCGTCGATCCCCCGCACCGTCAAGGCGCTCATTTCGGCGATATTCCTGCCGCGGAACGTCACCCGCAGGGCTTCCGGTCGAAGCCGTGTTCCGTCGCAGGCGCGGCAACTCATCGTTCTGGCGAAGCGCAGGATGTTCCGGTTGCGCTTCTGCTTGAGAATGGCCTCCATCACAGGCAGAATGCCCTTATAATGACCCTCTTCCCGCGGCCG
>CAZSMW010000328.1:0-4757 GCA_964607985.1 uncultured Eubacteriales bacterium | reverse complement strand
CAGCCCTGAACGTCCTGGGGATGGGCATAGGTCAACCTGGTGAACTCGATAAGGTCCCGCGGCTTCATCACAACCACGGCCAGGGATTGAATGAAACGTCCGATTCGAACAAGAAATTTTCCCATGGCCACCCTGGGTCTCATGGGATTATTCTATCTTCTTTGGATCCGACAATCCAGACCCGTACACTTTGAAAAGAATGAACGAGCAAAGCTCAAAACTAGAAAAAATATAAAAGATTCGTATTGTGTCGTTTCTTCAGCTACTGCTCGCGTTGGATTGACAGGCTCCACAATGATCACCACTGGTGTCGTTACAATCATCATGGATGGCTGCCGGCGCTGCTACAGGATTGTTCTTGTGCTTGCAGTGAAAGAGAACTGACTCCTCAGGTTTACCTCTAAATAAGACAACCAATTCCGGTTTTTTCCAAACTTTCATCTTGCTTCCTCCTCTTAGCTCTTAGCTCGCTTCCTAACGATTATTGTAGAGACCTAATTCCTTTTTGTCAAGTTTTTCTTAGGGCCGTCTCCCGGGCATGGGCCACCCGGCAGAAATAATCAACCGGTCCGTCCAGATCGCCCGTCTCCAGGTAAGCGTGCGCCGCGCACCAGAGGCAGAGGTTGATCAAGGAACAAACGCGACATTTTTCGAGAAAATCCCTTTTCGCGGACGTCATCTCCCTTACCCGCGGGACTAGATACGTCCAAGCGGTCTCGAGAGTTTCCTTTTTCAGGTCCATGATGCAATCCGGGTGCCAGAGAGAGGAACAGAGGCGGAACGTCCCTTCATAACCCAAAGTGAAGTTCCTGAGCCCGGCGCCACAATGGAGGAGATGGCCGCAGGTGAGGCGTTCGAACTCGGGAACGATGAGCTTGTCGCAGTTCTCCTCGAGGGCGTGGAATCTCTCCCTGTCGCTCTTTTCCAGGGCGACGATCTCCTCGGGGGTCAGCCTCTCCGACCGGATTTCTTCGTTTCGACCCTCTTCCCCGTCATAGCGTAAATGGAGGAACGGGTCGAAGCGGAAAAAATCCTTGGTCCTCGCGCGGCAGAAAGCGGCGATCGCGGAAAGCTCACCGGCGTTCGAACGAAGGGCCATGGTCTTGAGCCGGACCTTCAGGCCGCTTTCGAGGAGGAGGTCGAGCCCCTTCCTAAACGCCCGGAAGGAGCCGGACTTACGGGTCACTTTTTCATAGGTCGCCTCAGTTGCCCCATAGATCGTGACCTCTATCCCGCGCGGAGGATAGTCCTTAAAGAGACGAACATGCTCATCCGTAATAAGCGTGGCGTTAGTGAAAACCGAAAGGAGAAGTCCCTTTCTTTTAAGCATAAGATAGATCTCGCGGAAGTCCTCCCTCAGGAGCGGCTCCCCACCGCTGAGCAGGCACCAGACAGCCCCGAGGGCGACAGCTTCGTCGGCGATCCTCTCGACCTCGGCAAGGGACAGCTCCCGCTCTTTAGCCAGCCCGTCCCCGGCCGGAAGATTGATGTAGCAATGGCGGCAATTCAGATTGCACCGGGCTGTTATCTCGTAGTCGAAGCTGATCAAGCCCCGCTTCTCCCTCATTCTTTCCCAGAGCGGGATATCGGGAAGGCGCCGGCCCACAACATACGATTTTTTTACCCCCGCCCTCCTCCGGGACACCGGACGGAAAACCCTCTTCGCGGCCGACAGCGGAAGCTTGAAGAGCCCGCGCGAGGAGAAGAAGGCGATCAGGCGTCCTTCGGCCCCGAGCCCAAAGCGGACCTTCTTCCCCCGTCTCTCCACGGACGTGACGATGCCGAGGACGTCTCTTTCCGGGACGAGGCCGTCCGGTTCGGCGACGTTGTCTCCCTTGACGACGACGGACCCGCAATCAAGGCGGATTATCCGATGAACGGCCGGTTTTCCGTTCAGAGGGTTGATGAAAGCGACCGTATCTCCGGGACGCAACCGGGCTTCCCCGCGCGGCGCGACCGTCAGGACATCGCCGTCCCTGATGAGCGGCGACATGCTGAACCCCCTGGCCCGGAACCTGAAAGGCACGCCCTTGGCCAGGACGGCCTCAAGCAGACCGAGCAGGGATTCTCCGGACAGGGAGAGTTCCCTCCCCCTGACGACCCTGAGGCCCGGTTTACCGGCCGCCGCCTTCGACAACGATCCTCCTTTTCAGAAGCTCCTCCAGCAGTCCGCGGACGTCCTCTTCGATCTCTCCGGGGACCGCCGAGTACTCGGCAGCCAGCTCGGCCGCGATCGCCCTCGGGCTCCGCTTCCCGTCCATCTTCTCCCAGATGTCCCTGCCGGTCTCGTTCAGGGTGAAGAGCTCGTCCTCCAGGTCACCGATCCCCGAGGTGATCGGAACGAGGATGAGCTCGCCCTCGATCTCTCTCGCCACCACGTCCGGTGACGGGACGTAAAGGGCATCCATCTTGATCTTCGGATCCATGCAGACCTCCTTCTCATGTTCCCGGGCATTCTTTTTCCGTCCTGCCGTGAGGACTCCCTTTTTTCGCCGGGCCGGTGCCTGTCCGGCCGTGCGCCCGCTCTATCCCGTCCGCGATCTCCCAGCCCTTCTCATCCGGCTTGACCAAGCCGAGCTCCCGCGCCAGGGCATGGGCGACATCGCAGAAATATTCCACCGGCAAATCCAGCACGCCGTGTTCGATCCAGGACTTCGCGGGGCATTGTTCACACAGTCCTTTGAGAAAACAGCGGGCGCACCTCTCCAGGTATTCCGGGCGGGATGCCTTCATCGCGCGAAGCTTCGCGAAGGAAACGTTCATGGCCTCTCCGAGGCCGCCTTTCCGGATGTCATAAGCCGCCTCATCGCTACGCAGCATGATGCAGGGATAGAGAGTTCCGTAAGCGTCTAGGCAGGCGGTCTTGAACCCCGCCCCGCACGTGAAAAGATCATTTCCCGGCACCTCCGAGAACTTGGAGACGAAATCCATGAATCCTGCCTTTTTCCTGGGGTCCCCGGCCAACTCTCTCGCCGCTTCCTTCGGGTCGACCCGGAGGCGCGCAATCGAACGGCTCTTTTCCCGATCGCGCCGACAATGCAGGTCATAAAACATGGAATAGGACGGCGGACCATCCATCCAGGGGATGTTCGAGGCCCAATTTTCAAAATCCGGTCTTTCTTCTTTGTTCGGAGGCAGCAAGGCCCCCTTCACGATGAACGGGATGCCCCTCTCCTGGAGCAGCCGGATGCCTCTCCACGCCGCTTTAAATGACCCTTTGGCCCGGGACACCCGTTCATAGGAAGCTCTCGTCATCCCGTAAACGGAAACCTCGAGCTTCCTCAGGGGAGGGACTCGCTTGAGGAGATCGGCAAGTTTTGGATTAAGGAGACAGGCGTTCGTGAACAGGACAACCCCCATCCCCAGGTTCCTGGCGGCGAGGTAGATCTCCTCGAAGTCCGGCCTGAGAAGTGGCTCCCCTCCCGTAAACCTGACGGTCAGGCAGCCGAGATCTGCGGCCTCGCCGAGGATCCTCTTGATCTCTGCGGCAGAGAGTTCCCGCCCTCGCGCCTTCTCGTCGTTCGCCGGAAGGTTGATGTAGCAGTGAATGCAATCGTTGTTGCACCGTTCGGTCACCTCGACATCGAGGCGAACGAGCCGGGGGCCCTTTCGCCTCCAAAGAGAGAAACTCGAGGCCCGGACCTTCCTGGCATACGAGGTCTTTACCGGCATATTCCTATCAAAGTCCTTTTAGAAGATCACCCACCCTGCCGCTCTTGTCAAAATAAAGCGTGTAACATGGAATGTCGTCCGCGATCTCCGCGATGAGCGTGAGCATCTTGTCCCACCAATCCGGTGTCACAAAAGGCCTGATAAGGAATTCCAGGATCTTCCGGACTCTTTCCCCCTTGTCTTCGACTCGGACCAAGCGGTTGGCCGGGGATTTTTCGAGGAACAGGATGGCCCGGAGCGGAGCGGACGAATGGGAGACTTCGGGAATCTCTCCGTGGCTCCAGGTCCCGTGGATGCGGAAACCGTCAGGCCATTTCCGGACGATCATCCGGTCGTCGCAAAGCACTTCGGCTTTGTCCCTCATCATCTTGACCATCGTCGATTTCCCGGCTTCCGAGTGCCCCACGAAAAGCAAGCCTTTGCCATCCAAGACAATGCCCGCAGAATGGAGATAGCATGCCTTCCTGTCGGCCAGGACACGGGCGATCAGGATCTGGTCCGAAGAGAAAAGAGCGAGGGAATCCATGCCCCCGCTTAAGAAAAGCTCTCCGGTCGGATTGAAGATCCTCGTCCGCGAATGGTCGCGGCTGCAAACCACCACGCGATAAAGGCGGCGATCGCCGGGGGCCGGCGCGATCCCGAGGTAGATCCAGGAATTCTCTTTTTCGTAGACGGCCCAGGGCGGCTTCCGATAGACCTCCCTGCCGAGGTCCACTCCGTCCAGGTCCGGAAGGGAAAAGTGATGGCGTATGGTGACGACGTCGTCGCCGGGTTCCGGGACCTCGAAAAGCTTAAATTTCGGCCTGAACGTCCCCTCGTTGAAGGGGATGTCGGATTCGACCCGGACCGTGATCCCGGCGATGTCATAATGCCGCCGGTGCTTTTCCTTCCAGCTCTCCTTGAACCGCCTGTTCTCCCGGGCGGCCCGGCAAAGGTAGTCCACCTTGGCCGAATAGTCCCGATGCTCCAGGAAGCCGTAAACAGCGCACCAGCGGCAATCCTTGCGGAATTCACAGGCGCCGCAATTCTCGAGATAATGACCGCCGCCCCGGACCTTTTCGGCAAGCGACGGGACGAAATTTTCC
>CAZSMW010000327.1:0-8687 GCA_964607985.1 uncultured Eubacteriales bacterium | reverse complement strand
CGGCGTGATAGAATAGGGCCGCCGTGATCTCCAAAATAGGCTCGAGTTTCGACGTCATCCTCATCTCCGGCGAGCCCTACGCCGACCATCCCCTTTCCGCCGCCGGGGTCATTGCCAGAGTGCTGGATGCCAAGGGCTGGAAGGTGGGGGTCATCGATCGCCCGGACTGGAAAACGGACAAAGACTACCTCAAGCTGGGGACGCCGCGCCTTTTCTTCGGCATCACGTCCGGGTCCATCGACAGCATGCTCGTCAACTACACCCCGCTCAAGAGGAAGCGCGAGAAGGACGAGCACGCGCCCTACGTCTCCTCCATGCCCGACCGGGCGGTCATCGTCACGTGCAATATCGTCCGGCGGCTTTTTCCCGGTTCGAAGATCGCGATCGGCGGTATCGAGGCCTCTCTCCGGCGCTTCGCCCATTACGATTATTGGGACGACAAGGTTCGCCGCTCCATCCTCATAGACTCGCGGGCGGAAATCCTGGTTTATGGACCGGGAGAACTGCAAGCGACCGAGATCGCCGCCCGGATCGACAGAGGGGAGGACCTGGACGGGATCGCGGGGACGTGTATCGTTCGTTCGGACCTACCGTCCGACTTCGTGGAACTCCCGTCCTTCGAGGAGGTGAACGTGGACCCGGGGAAATTCTGTGAGGCTCAGAATTCCTTCTCCAACCGCCGCGACCTGGCTCAGTCTCACGCCGGGCGGTTAGTCCTTCAATACGCGGCGCCCGAATACACTCACGAAGATCTGGACTGGGTTTACGGCCTGCCCTATTCGCGAAAGGTCCCCAAGGACTTCCCGGAGTTCGAAATGGCAAAGTTTTCGGTCGTCACCCATCGGGGATGTTTCGGCCGATGCTCCTTCTGCGCTCTGTCCTTCCACCAGGGCGACCGCATCGTATCCCGGAGCGAGGCGTCCATCCTGGACGAAATCCGGCGGCTGACGAAGCATCCCGATTTCAAAGGGTATATCGATGACTTGGGAGGGCCGACCGCCAACATGTATGGGATGGATTGCCGCTCGGCCTGCCGGGGAAAAGAATGCCTGTCCTGTCCGCGCCTCGACCGAAGCCACCGCCGCCTCATTCAACTGATGCGGAAAGCGCGGGCCGTCCCTGGCCTCAAGAAGGTCTTCGTCCGGAGCGGCATTCGCCACGACCTGGCCATGGAGAGCGAGGAATACGTCCGGGAGCTTTCCGAACATCACGTCTCGGGGCTCCTGAAAATTGCCCCCGAGCATGTCTCGCCGCGGGTCCTGCGGCTCATGAACAAGAATGGCCGGCCGCTTGAAGAGTTTCGGCGGCTCTTCCGGCGGATCAACGGGGGCCGCGGGCAGCACCTCAAATATTATTTCATGGTCGCTCACCCCGGGACGACAAACGCGGATGCCCGTGCCCTCGCCCGGACCGTCAGGCGCCTGGAGGAAGAAGGGGAGAAGCCGGTTGAGGGCGTCCAGATCTTCACTCCCACTCCCATGACCCGTTCGACCTGCATGTATCACACGGGGAAGGACCCTGTGACCGGGGAGAAGGTCCATGTGCCGCTTACATATGCCGAAAAGAAGGCGCAGAAGCGGATGCTCCAACCGGCTCCCCGCTTAGCTTTAGCTTTCATTAAGGAATCTTGATTTTTCTTGTCTCTACCGGGTGCTTTTCCTTCATTTCGAGCGGGAGTCTACCATCCAAATATGCTTTTCGGGCTCGATTTTTGCATTTTTCGGTGTCATTTACATCGCCGAGCGGCCGGAAGTATATTACCCATGTGGTCAAATTGGGAGATTCATCGGTCGGAGCGGGAATTCGTGGCGTCAAAAAAAAGAAATACTTATCCTTCCGGCGGCGCGGCGCAGGCGGTCGCGCATCAGGGCGAGGAAGGCGGTGAGGACGAGCGCCCCAAGGATTGCCAGCCGCGTCCGGAGGTCTTCCCGCGTCAGGTAGTTCGAGAGGAGCGCCGGGGATAGGGAGAGGAGGAGAAGCGGCAGGAGGGCGACGAGCCCGCGTGTCAAGACGGGCCCGGCGTCCCGGCTGGCCGCCCGGGCTTCCATCTGGGCGATCGTGATCCAGAGCACCGCGATGAGAACGAAAGCGGCGACGGTGACGAGGGCGAGGGAGAGAGGATCGACCCGGAAAACGTGCTCCAGGACCGTGTATCGGCCGGATTGCGCGAACAGGCTCGCATAGACCGCCACCCCGGCGGCGATGACGAAGATCAGGGCCAGGGACAGGGTTTTGGTCTTTCGGGCCATTGAGTGCATTATAACTTTTTACCCCGCCGAAGGGAACGCGGCCCCAGGCGGTCAGAAGGGATAGCGACGCGGCGAACGCTGGAAGCTGAGCCAGCGCAGTTCCGTGAACTCCTCCAGGGCGGCCCGCCCGCCGAAGCGGCCCCAGCCGCTGTCCTTGACCCCGCCGAAGGGCATCTGCGGTTCGTCGTGAACGGTCTGGTCGTTGATGTGGACGATTCCCGATTCGACGCGCTCGGCCACGTCCAGCCCCATGGCCAGGTCCCGCGTGAACACGGCCGCCGTCAGCCCGTACATGGTGTCGTTGGCCACGGCCACGGCCTCGTCCGGGCCGTCGACTTCGATGATCGAGACGACGGGGCCGAAGGTCTCTTCGCGGGAGAAGGCCGAACCCGGCCTGACGCCCGACAGGACCGTCGGAAGATAGCACGGGCCCTCGGACCTGCCTCCGCACAGGACCCTGGCGCCGTCCCGGACGGCCGCTTCGACGCTCTCGCCGACCAGGCGCAATTGCAGTCCGTTGATGAGAGGCCCGATGACCGTGTCCGGTTCCTTGGGGTCGCCCACCTTGAGGGCGGCGACTTTCTTGACGAACTTCTCGGTGAACTCCCCCCGACCCCGGGAACCAGTCCCGGCGGCTCCCCCCGCCGCGAACGGCGGGTCTCCCCTCCGCTACGGGGGGCTTCAGGGCGACCCTCATCGCCGCCCACGATCCCCGAAATGGCGAGAAAAGACTTTTTTTACCGCACTTAGCCCAGGAGGTCTATAATTTGCCGGTGGACGGCGGGCCGCGCGCTCATCACGGCGAGCTCCCATTCACGGGCACTGGAAAGCGCGGCGCGCATCGAATCCCGGCCTTCGGCCAATTGAGCCAGCGCAGAGCGCACCCGGTCCTCCCCGAATCCCCCGCGCGGGGTATCGGCAAGGGGAACGGCCAGCCCAAATTTCCGGCACGTAGCGGCCATCCCCGGCTGATCCCAGAAAAACGGATAGGAGATCATGGGGACCCGGTGGAAAATCGCTTCATGCGTCGAGTTCATCCCGTGGTGGGTGATGAAAGCCTGCGTTTCCCGCAGGACTTCCCATTGATTGACATAGCTCTCAACGGAAACGTTGGGCCGGACCCATCCGGCGACGGTGCTCCCGTCGACCGCGGCCCCGCCCAGGCTGATGATCGCATCGAGTCCCTTCGCGTCGGCGAATGACGCTGCAATCGTGTTCAGGGCCCGGATGGCGTCGGCAGCGTAGTATCTCCATATGACCGTGCCGAAGGAAACGTATAACTTAAGATCACGACCTCCTCCGGACCCGAACCAAGGCCGGTCCCTCGGACCGTCTTCCCGCCGCTCATCGCCTGAGGGACCCGATCCGTAGAATGCGAGGGGTTCAAAAGGGGCCCGCTCGTCCTGCTCGAGGAACTCGGGAGGCTCGCAATAGACGTTTAGGGTCGGGCTGATCGAAGAAACGTAGGAAAACGGGGAGGCGTCCGCCACCCCGTAGGATTCCCGGAGAACCTTCACGGCTTCGAAGCACGCCCGGGACGTCCTGACCCGGGGGTCGTTCGCCAGCACGGCCAGGATGCGCGCCGGAGGCAGATTGTGCCCGGAGCAAACGTTGACCCGGGGAATGTCCAGGAGCGTCGCGACGACGCGTCCGATGACGGCGAAGGTGTCGTTGATCACGAGCGAGGCCCCCGTCTTCGCCACGTCGCGCCGGATTTCCTCGGCGTATTTCGCGGCGAACGCGACGTACCGGGACGACACGGGAATCGATTCGTCGTCGGCCCGTTCCAACGGGTATCTGGAGAAGAGATCGAAGAAGACGCCCCCGGCGCGCTCGACGTACGGCTTGTACTGGACGTGGGTGAAAACATGGGCCGTGATCCCGGCTCGGGATATTCCGGAGATCAGCGGGCGCAGGCGTTGGAAATGGCCATGTTCGAGCATGCTGAAGAAGACAACGGTCCGGCGCTTTCGGCCGGATCCCCCGCGGGAAAGCCTCGGATTCAAGCCTCGTCTCCGCGGCGGCCGGGTTTTCTCAGCTCCCCGAACCTGACCATGCCCTCGATTTCGGCTTCCGACCTGCTGTTGACCCCGGGGTACGTCGAAACGACGACCGGGACTCCTCGGAGGGCGGCGAGCGTAACGCGATCGTCCGCCTTGCCCGGCTCGAGAGGCACGCGGCACTCGTAAACCGAGGTGAATCCCGCGGCTTGGAGGGCTTTCAGGAGCGACTCCCGCGTGAAGCGGAAGCTGAACGTGTTGTCGATGGACTTGAGGACCCGGCTCCGGCGGACCTCGTCCGCGTCCTCGTCGCCGTGCTCGCGGAACCTCTTGCCCGGGTAGGTTTCGCCCCGCCATTCGACTTCGGTCTCCGTCGCCGGAGAGATCAAGGTGTCCACGATGAGCAGGCGGGTGCACTGGCCGGCGACGTTTTCCAGCACCGAAAAGACGTCCGGCGCGTCCAGGTGATACAACAGACCTAGAAAATACACCGCGTCGAACGAACCGAAGGCCTCCCGCGTCACGCGGCGGACGTCCTCCTGGACGAAGCGGACGTTCTCGAGGCCTTGGCGGACGGCGCAGGCGACGCCCTGTTTCATGCGCTGCTTGCGGGCGTCCAGGGCGACGACCTCGGCCCCGCGCAGGCCGGCTTCGATCGCATAGACCCCTTCGCCGCAGCCCAGGTCGAGGATCCGAAGCTCTTCGAAAGGCCGCCCGGAGAGGTCCCGGGTGATCTGCATGATCCTCCGGACCTTGAGCCCGTTCTCCAGGCGGATCTGCGGCGCGTCCGGGCCCGCCTCCGCCCCCTTCCTGGCGAAAAGCCGGAGCCCTTCGTCGTCCAACCGGTGAACGCGCTCTTCCGTCATGAGGAACCTCCCGGCGGGACGGCCGATCCGGACCACACGTGCAGGACCTTCCCCGAAGCCGTGGCGAGCGGTGCCCGGCGTTCGACCCGGAGGAAGCCCGCCTCCTTCACCTGGAGCGCCATGACCCGGCCGGTTTCGGAATCGGCCCCGAGGGCTCTCAGGAAGACATCGATTAGGTCATCGGGAACGAAAGCGGGGACGGACGGGCGAACCAGGATCAGAAGCCGCGGACGTCCGTCGCCGGCTTCCTCTTCGACAAGCTGGAAATCCGCCGGGCCTCCGCCGAAGCGGCGGGGGAGGATCTCTTCAAGAATGCTGACGACGTCCCTGTCGGCGAACGTCACTCCTCCAGCGGTCAACTTCTCGAAGCTTCGGATGTCGCGGAGATGGGTCGTCCACCCGAGCGCTTCTACGGGACAGCCGCAGTGGCGGTCGGCGACCACCGCCCGATCCCCCATGGAAACGTTGAGGAAGATGAAAGGCGCGGTCGGCCTGATGGACGTCAGGAGAAGAGAGCCCGCGGGAAACGGGGCGGCGTCGGCTTGGATCAGGGCGTTGAGGTCGCTGAAAACATGGACATCGTCCGGCGACTCCGGATACAGACAGCCGCAGGCGGCTGACCCGCCGGAGTCGGCGCTCCCGTAATCGGGCGAGACCCCGGCCCCGACGTGGCGGATCGCGGAGAGGCGGGCGTCCGTGACGGGCTCGCCTGTGACCGTGAACTGCGCCCCGGCGAGATCGATGCCGGCTTCCTCCGCCGCCAGGCACAGCCGCGACGCCGAGCTCGGAAAAGTCCAGAGGTGCGGGACCTCCCCATCCCGGAGCGTCCGCTCCATCCAGCGGGCGATCGGAAGAGGGGAGTCCGGGGAAACATATTCCGGGGCCGGCATGTGAATGCCGGCGACCCGGCCCGCCCAAGCGATCGTCCGGGCGCTCCAGCGGTAGCGCGGGTGCAGTCCGGGTGTTCTCGGGTCGATCGGCCAGAACCACCTTGCCGCCGGCCCGCCGCACGCCGAATACCACAGGATCGGGGAGACGGCCGGGATCGCCCACACCGCGTTCCTCCAGTGTGCGCCTCCCCGGGCGTCGAGCGCCAAATGCATGTTCACGGCGTGGTCCCGGATGCAGGCCAGATCGAGCGGAACGGTCGTCGCCTGTCCACGGCTTCCGCTCGTCGTCGCCAGGTACTGCGGAGACATGAGCGGGTTCCTCAGACGGGAGGGATCCACCGCGACCGAAGCATTCCCACGGACGGCGGGGAAATGGCCCTTGTATTCGTCCGAGGTCAAATACACTCCGGAGCGATAAAGGGCGAGGAGCGCGGCTTCCAGCCCGTCCCTCCAGACCAGGCGTTCCAGGTCGCCGAACTCGCAGCCGGCCCCGCTCATGAGGGGAATGTACGGGCTTTCGCGGCTGTCGAAAATCGCACGTTTCGCCAGATCGAGAAAATCGTCATTGCGGCGCTCGAGCCGCCCTCGGAGGATCGCGCGGGATTCCGGGACGGAGAGAGGGTGGCGGAGATAGGCCGGGAGCCCGGCCAGCAGACGGAGCCCCATGACTATGTCGTTCCAAATAAGCGTCTTGCGTTTCGAGCTCAAAGGCCGACCTGCCTCATCAGTGGATTTATCCTATCATCCCCGCCGTCCCCGGTCAAAAAAGCCGCCCGGAGGCGCGGGACCACCCGTTGAATCCGTCCACAAGCCCTCCGGGCCCGGGCGCGTTGACAAAACGGGAGGGTTTCACTATCATTCGAAGCGATTTTCGCATCGGTTTCAGGGAGTCAAGCCCATTGCGTTTCGCCGCCGTCGTCGTGACCTATCGCCCGGATGGGGAAGTCCTCGAAAACTTTCAATCCGTCACCGAATCTGGCGGCCGGCTCATTGTTATCGACAACACCCCCCTTCCGGACTTCCCGGAGTTCCGGGAACTGCAGGGGACGACGGTCGTGACGCTCGGAAGGAACATCGGCCTTGCGGCGGCGCTCAACCTGGGGATCCGGCGCGCGGGCGGGGATGGTTACGAGAACATTTTCCTGTTCGACCAGGATTCCCGGCCTCCCCGGGACTTCTTTTCGAACATGCTCCATTTCAAGATCGACGTCGACGCCCGGGCGGACGATTGCGCCCTGTACGCGTCCAATTTTTATGATCGAAACAGCCGGACGTATGCCCGGTTTCCTCTTTTCACCAGGGGGACTTTCCGGCGACGGAGGTGCGTCCGGCTTCGAAGCGGGCTGCTCCAGGAAACCGTTATGGCGATCACCTCGGGCACGCTGATCGCTTATTCCAGGTATTTGAAAACCGGCCCGTTCAGGGAGGACTACTTCATCGACGGCATCGACACCGAGTACTGCCTGAGAATCGGAAAACTCGGCTTTCGCTCCGCACTGAACTGCCGGGCGACCATCGATCACGCCCTCGGAAACCGCGTGATCCGACGATTCCTCGGATTGACGTTGAGGCCGAGCTTTCACGATGCGTCGCGGAGATACTACGAAGCCAGAAACGGGATCAGGACGGCCCTGGATTATTTCGCCGATTTTCCCCTGTATCTGCCCCTTTTCCTGGCCGGACTCGCCCAGGAATCCCTATCGATTTTCCTCTACGAGCCCGATAAAGCGCGCAAGATCCGCGCCCTGCTCGCGGGGCTTCTTCATGGCCTGATCGGCCGCATGGGGGAGTGCCGGCTTCCCTGGATCCGGGCCTGACAAATCGACGGCGAATGGAGTTTTCAACGCGGACGACGCCGCGGGATTTTCGTGAGCGTCATGTCGTGAGAAGCGACCGGGCGCGGAACGGCGTTCTCCGGGTACGCGGAATGTGCTATAACTGTCTGCGGCGAGAAGATCATGGAACGCTCGAAGAAGATCGTCGTCGTCATGCCCGCCTACAACGCCGAGAAGACGCTGGAGCGGACGCTGGACGACATCCCGCGCGAGTGGGTGGACGACATCATCCTCGTCGACGATGCGAGTCGGGACGGCACCGTCGCCCTCGCCCGGAAGCTTGGCCTGCGCGTCTTCGCCCGCATCAGGTGTCCCGACTGCGCCGAGGAGCGGCTCGTTATGTTCTCTTGCCGGACAAGGGGATTCTGCCCATCGTGCCATGCCAAGCGGGTTAACCATCCAGACCTTTGGGGACCGGATCAATCTACACATGCACCTCCATTTTCTGGTGACCGAGTGCGGGCGTCTTCCATAAGATCCTGCGGATCGACGACTCGCGTCTCGCCGAGATCTTTGCCCGTGAGGTCCTGGCGATGCTTGTCCGCAAGGAGCTGCTGAGCCCGGAATGGGCCGAGCGCATTGTCTTCTGGCCTCACTCCGGCTTCAATGTCCACGGCCACATATTTATCGCCCGGGTGACCTCGCATATTCCCGACAAGGGGCAGGTCATGGTCCGTTACTCCGGCCTCTATGCCAACGCCCATGATCGTATCATTGGTCACCTCAAGCTCACCTGTGTTGCGGAGAGGCCCCCGCCGCCTCAGGTCGCCTTGCAGGAGCTCTTGATGGCCGCGGATCCCCCGGCCGAATATTTCTCATAGCTCTCTTATGCCGAAGGGGAGGTCCG
>CAZSMW010000326.1:0-3769 GCA_964607985.1 uncultured Eubacteriales bacterium | reverse complement strand
CGGGAGAAATTACCGATCCGGGCCGTTTCTTCGAGAACTCTCTCTTCCCCGACCATGGTGACCTCGGCGGGAATCGCGCATTCAAACCGCATGTACTTCCTTTTCTCTGAGTCCATGACGTCCTATTCTTGCATAAAACGTCCCGTTTCGGCAACAAGGGCTCCGGTCCCCCTTCCAAAATCGGGGTGATTTGATTACAATACCCCTTTGTCCTGAAGCGAGAAAACAACAGCATGATCATCAAGAAGCTCGAACTCCAAGGTTTCAAGTCATTCCCCGACCGCACCAAGATCGTTTTCCACCCGGGGATCACCGCCATCGTCGGCCCCAACGGCACCGGAAAAAGCAACCTCGTCGACGCCATGCTCTGGGTCCTGGGAGGCCACCGCCAGAGAACGGTCCGGGGCGACCGCACCGACGACATCCTCTTCAACGGCAACGCCAAACGCACGCCCATCAGCATGGCCGACGTCGTCCTTTCGCTGGGCGGCGACGACGCCGAGATGTCCGTCTCTCACCGGGTCTTCCGCTCGGGCGAAAGCGAGTACCGGATGAACGGCAAGTCCGTCCGCCTCAAGGACATCCAGGACGAGATGTGGAAGCACTCCATCGGCGAGCCCGAGTACTTCGTCATCGAGCAGGGCGCCATCGGGACCTTCGTCACCTCCAAGCCGGTCGAAAAGCGGTCCCTCCTCGAAGAAGCCGCCGGCACGGCCTTCTACAAGGATAGGAAGCGGCAAGCCCAGAACAAGCTCGAATTGAGCGAACAGAACCTCACCCGCCTTGAGGACATCATCACCGAGGTCGAGAAGGCCAAAAACTCCCTCCAGCGCCAGGCATCGGCCGCGACGCGCTACAGGCGGCTCCGTGAGCGCGTCCGCGAGCTGACCTCCGTCCACTTCCAGAGGAAACTCAATCACCTGGAGGTGAGCCGGCAGGATATCGCCGCCCTCTACAATTCTTGCCTGGAAAAGGAGTTGGGCGTCGTCTCCCGGATCAAGAACGAGGAAAGGAACCTCGCCCAAGCCCGCAAAGCCCTTTGGGACCTCGAAAAAACCCTCAAGGAGGACCAGGAGAGGGCCTTCTCCTTAAAATCCCAAACCGCCCGCCTGGAAAGCGAGATTGAGCGGGAAACCAAGCGGGCCGAATTCTTCGAGGAGTCTAGGATGAAGGCCGAATCCGGCCGCGAGGAGCTTCGGCGGGAGATGCTCGCCCTCGAGCTCGAATCGATCCAGGCAAGGACCGCCCTCGAGGAGATGTCCCGCGAGGTCGAAGGCCGCGAGAAGGATGTCGAGACGGCCGCGGCCCTGATCGGCCAAACAAAGGAGCGGACCGCCGCCCACGTCCGGGAACTCCAGTCCCTCCGCGACGAGCACCTCCTCAAATTCCAGGAGCTTACGGAAAAAAGGAACGACTCGATCAAGATCGAAAAGGAGATCGAGCTCGTCCTCCGCCAGGAAGAAAAGCTCCTGGCCCAGGCCTCCAAGCAGCGATCGCTCCTGGACGCAGCCGGATCCGGTATCGCTCGTTTCGAGTCCGAGATCGAGGCCCGACAGAAAGCGAAGGAAGAACGGGAGCTGTCAATCGCATCCCTCCGGTCCGGCCTCTCTCTAGCACATGCCGAAATCACGGAGCTCCAGTCCCGGATCACCGCCCACAAAGAAAAACGAGACGAGGCCGCCTACGCGCTCCAAGCCCTCAGGAAGGTTGAGGAGAAGGAACGTTCCGCCGTCTCCGCCGAGGACGTCCCCGGCGCGTTCGGGCTCCTCGCAGATCTCGTCCGGACCAGCGCCGAGGATGCTCCGCTCGTCGACGTCTTCTGGAAGGAAGAGGCCAAGGCCCGCGTCGTCCTCCCGGATGAATTCCTGAAGGTCCTCCGGCCGGGGTTACGAGGGACCTACCTCCTCGTTCCCGGCCGGGTGAGGTCAGAGGTCCCACGCGAGGTCCTCGGCGACGCGAACGTCACCGGACTCCTCAAGAGTCGAGTTCGGATCGATGAGCGATTTCAAGACCTCCTCCCACGTCTGGACGAGGCGGTCGTCGTCAGGGATACCGCGGCCGCCATCCGGCTCTGGATCCGTTTCCCCCGGTTGAACTTCATCACGCCCGCAGGCGACCTCCTCCTCGCATCGGGTCTCCTTAAGCTCGGCGAGAAAGGCGAGGGTTTGATCGCCCTTACCCAGGAGATCCGAGGGTTGGCTGAAAAGGCCGCCCGCCTCGAAAGCGAGATCGCTCCCTTGGCTGCGGCCTTCGAGGAAAGAACGGCCCAAAAGCAGGCCCTCGAAACCTCCCTCGAAGCCGAAAGAGCCCGCCATTTCCAGGAAGAGCGCGCCCTCCAGGACCGGCTCGGAGAACGGAAGTTCAGCCTCCTCGAAAAGGAGAAGGCCCAGACCTCGGCCGATATCCTGGCCGGAGAACTCGAGATCCTGCTCCGGGACAAGCAGTCGATGTCCCTGAAGATGGACTCGCTCAAGGCCGGCCTGACCGCCGCCGAGAGCGAAGAACGCTCCCTTAACGAGCGGATTGAAACCGCCCGAAAGGAACTGGCCGAGGTCCGGGAGAAGGACAGCGCCGACGAACGGCGGTTCTTCGAACTCAAGTCCGGCCGTGATGTCCTTGGAGAGAAGATGAACGGTCTCCGTCAACAGATCCATGGTCTGGCCCGCCGCAAGGAGGCCACCGAGACCAAGATCGCTTCCCTCGAGAAGGAGATCAGGACAGGCGAGACCGAAAAAGCGCGCCTGGCCGATTTCATCCTCGGCCTCTCGGCGAGAGCCGAAGGCCACGAGTCCGAGCGCCTCATCTGCGAGAAAACCCTCGAGGAGAAGGAGGCCGATCTCCGGAGGGTCCGGAAGGAGCAAGATGAGCTTGAGCGGAAGCTCCAATCCCTCCGGGAAGAGGAGGAAGCGGCCAAAGACGCCCGCGTCAAGTCCGAGATCCACAAGGCCGAGATCGATCGCGACCTGGTCAACCTCGAGGAAACCTGCTGGCAGGACCTCAAGAAGACCCTGGTCGAACTCCGAGCCGATATGGCAGCCCAGGCCGTCCTGCGGGCGGGCGCGGCCGCGGAAGAGCGCTTCGAGGAAGCCGAAGAAGAATCAGCCCTCTCCGAGGAAGAGGAAGGCGTGGAGGAAGCACGGCCCGCGACCGAAGAAGAGACCGCCCCCAAGCCCCGTCGTCTCCTCAAGAAGCTCCGGCCGGTCCTCGAGCTCTCCGACCAGGAGGTGGAGCAGGAACTCGAAGAATTCCGCGACGCCATCCAGCGGTTCAAGGCCGTCAACCTCATGGCCGAGGAAGAATTCCTCGAGCAAAAAAAGCGCTTCGATTTCCTCATCCAGCAACGGCAGGACCTTCGCGAGTCCATCGACTCGACCGAGGCGGCCATCCACAAGATCGACGACGAGAGCAAGACCCAGTTCCTCAAGGCGCTGGAAGAGGTCAACGCGAACTTCCGCGACGTCTTCGGCCTGCTCTTTAAGGGCGGGAACGCCGAGGTCAAGCTTCTCGAGCCCGATAACCCGCTCGAGAGCGGCGTCGAGATCGTGGCCCAGCCGCCCGGAAAACGCCTCCAGAACCTGGCGCTCCTTTCGGGAGGCGAAAAATCACTGACCTCGATGGCCTTCATGTTCGCTCTATTCCGCTACCGGCCGTCGCCGTTCTGCTTCCTGGACGAGGTGGACGCCGCCCTGGATGATGTCAACCTCGCCCGGTTCCTGGACCTGATGAAGGCCATCAAGCACCAGACCCAGTTCATCATCATCACCCATAA
>CAZSMW010000325.1:0-10245 GCA_964607985.1 uncultured Eubacteriales bacterium | reverse complement strand
GGGATGGGCGTCCTCGCCGGCCCAGGAAGCGACGCGGGCCGCGATCTCGGGAAAGATATGCCAGTAGGGCCTCGCTTCGAGGACCAAGCGTTGGGCCTTCTTGTATTTGGCCATGGAGACGGTCTTCATAGCCTGGGTGATCTGCTGGCTGTTCCGGACGCTGCGGATGCGCCTCCGGAGGTCGATGAGCGTCGGCATCGTCAGTCAGCTTCCTTCTTGAACTCCGCGTTGAACTCGGCGAGGACCGTGCCGATGTCCTCGTCCAGGGACGAATCGATCTGCTTCTTTTCGGCGATCCTGACCAGGACGTCCGGATGGTTCGTCTCGACGAACGCGAAGAGCTTCTTCTCGTAGGCCTTGACCAGGTCGAGGCGGAACTCGTCCAGGAACCCCCTGTTCCCGGCATAGATGATGAGGACCTGCCTCTCCACCGGGAACGGCGAATACTGGTCCTGCTTGAGGAGTTCGGTCAGGCGCTCCCCCCTGTCGAGCTGGGCCTGGCTCGTCTTGTCGAGCTCGGTCCCGAACTGGGCGAACGTCTGGAGTTCCCGATACTGGGTCAGGTCCAGCTTGAGCTTGCCGGCCACCTGCCTCATCGCCTTGATCTGGGCGTTGCCGCCGACGCGGGAGACGGAGATGCCGACGTTGATAGCCGGACGGACGCCGGCGTTGAAGAGCTCCGGTTCCAGGTAGATCTGGCCGTCCGTGATCGAGATGACGTTCGTCGGGATGTAGCCCGAGACATCACCGGCCTGGGTTTCGATGATGGGCAGGGCGGTGAGCGTGCCGCCGCCGAGATCGTCGTTCAGCTTGGCCGCACGCTCCAGGAGCCGGGAGTGGAGGTAGAAGACGTCCCCGGGATAGGCCTCGCGGCCCGGCGGGCGGCGTAAGAGTAGCGAAATTTCGCGGTAAGCGGCAGCATGCTTGGAGAGATCGTCATACACGATCAGGGCATGCCGGCCGTTGTCCCGGAAGTACTCGCCCATGGCGCAGCCGGCGTAGGGCGCCAGATACTGGAGCGGAGACGAGTCGCCGGCTGAGGCTGAAACTACAATGGAATATTCCATGGCGCCGCGGTCCTCCAGGGTCTTGATGAGCTGGGCGACCGTGGAGTTCTTCTGACCGATGGCGACGTAGATGCAGATGACCCCGGAGTCCTTCTGGTTGAGGATGGTGTCGGTGGCGATAATCGTCTTCCCGGTCTGGCGGTCGCCGATGATGAGCTCGCGCTGGCCGCGGCCGATGGGGATCATGGCGTCGATGGCCTTGATGCCCGTCTGTAAGGGCTCCCGGACGGGAAGCCGTTCTACGACCCCGGGCGCCAGGCGTTCGATAGCCATGAATATGTCCGTCTTGATGGGCCCCTTGCCGTCCAGGGGCCGGCCCAAGGGGTTGACGACGCGGCCGACGAGGGCGGGCCCGGCCGGGACCTCCATGATGCGGTGGGTCCTCTTGACCAGGTCGCCTTCCTTGATCATGAAGCTCTCGCCGAGGAGCACCGCCCCGACGCTCTCCTCCTCCAGGTTCAGAGCGATCCCGAAGACCCCGTGCGGGAACTCGAGGAGCTCGTTGTACATGACCCGGTCCAGGCCGTAGAGACGGGCGATGCCGTCGCCAACCGACGTCACCGTCCCGACCTCACGGATGTCCACCTCCGTCTCGTAGCCCTCGATCTGCCGTTGGATGATCTCCGTGATTTCATCGGCCTTAATTTCAATGGTCATCTCTGTCCTTCCTGGATCTTTTCCTTGAGTTTCAAAAGGTCGCCCTCGACCGAGACGTCATAGACGATGTTCCCTTTCCTGAGGGAGATGCCCCCGATGATCGCCGGATCGGCCTGGAAGGCCAAGCTCACGGGTTTTCTTTCCAGCCGCTCGAGCTCGGCCTTAAGCCTGTCCTTCTGTTTTTCCGTCAACGGGACGACCGAGGAGACCTCGAAGGTCAGCACCCCCTGCCTTTCGTTCCAGGCCGCGGGCGCGCCGGCCGCGATTTCGGGGAGGATCTCCAAGCGGCCGTGCTCCACGACGAGGGAGAGGAACCTGATCGTCTTATTCAGACAGCCCATCCGGCCGAGGATGTCCCGGACGATCCCGGCCTTTTTGCGGGCGTTCAGCAAGGGATTGGCCAGGGCGCCGCGGAGCTCCTCCCGGGACCGCATCAGGCCCGCGAAGCCCTCGATCTCTCCCTGGACCCGGCGGAATTCCGCTTCGTCCTTCAGGGCGCCCACGAGCCCCCGGGTGTATTTCTTAACCAGCAGTTGATTTTTCATTTAGCTTGGAAAGCCTCTCAATGGACTTGTCGACGAGGAGGGAGTGGTCGTCCGAGACCAGGTTCTTCCGGATCCTCTCCCGGGCCAGGGACGTCGCCATTTCGGCCACGAAGGTCCGGACCTCCCGGATCCCGGTCTGGGCGTAGGCATCGATCTCCTGCCGGACAAGCCGCAGGACCCTGGCGGCTTCCTCTTCGGCCTGTTTCGCGATCTTCGCTTTCTCCCGGTTCCCCCGGGCCTCCGCGTCGGCCTTCATGCTCGCGATCTCTCCGGCAAGCCCTTCCGTCCGGCGCATCGACTCCTTATACCGATCCTCGGCATCTTTTCGCGAGGACTTCGCCTCCTCCAGGGACCGCCTGGTCTCGGCCGTTCTTTTCTCGAGGAAGGCCCTCACGGGTTTGTAAAGGAAGAACCCCAGCCCGCCGAAAAGGATGAGGAAGTTGACGACCTTGCCGGCAAAAGCCGCCCCCCCGGCCGCGTTCTCCCCTTCTCCGGGGCTCAGAAAAAGAAAGAGCGGTACAAGCACGAGGAGGAGCAGGGTGCTGTTCTTTCCGGACATCAGTTCAGAACCTTCCGTTCGACCTCGCCTGACAGGCGCTCGACTTCGCCCGCGAGCTCGGATTTAAGCCGGCCGATCTCTTCGGTGATCTCCTCCCTCGCCTTCTCCACCTGTCTCCTGGACTCGGCATGGAGATCAGAAAGGAGGCGCGTTCTTTCCTTGAGGGCTTCTATTTCGAGGGATTCCCGGATCTTATCGGAAGCGGCTTTCGCCTCTTTTAGGCTTTCTTCGATCTTACGGAGGTCTTGGGTCAAGGCGTCGAGGGCTTTCCGGGCCGCCTCTTTGTTCTCCCGGGATCGGGAACCGCGCTCCTCCATCATCCGGCCCACGGGTTTAAAGAAAACCCTGGATAGGATTAGGACAAGGACCCAGACGAGAAGGAAGATGACGGCGAACGTGAGATCAATGGACAGCATGTCATTTCCCTATCCGGAAAATAGAAAAAACTGTAGCATCTTTAGGTCAAAAAAGCAACATCCCGCGGCCGGACGAACCGCGAAGACCGGACTAATCCGAACGCATTAGATAGTTTGACATCTGACTTTAGGCGGCCTGAAGCCGCCCTCACTCCCCCGACCCCCCGGGGAACCAGTCCCGTCGGTTCCCCCCGCCGAAAAGGCCGACGGGTCCCCCCTCCGCTACGGGGGCTTGAGGACGGCATTCAGTGCCGTTCATATATTGTAACTTCTTTTATTGTGTTCGTACTAGTCATAAAGCGAAAAAAGCTAAACACGTTTGCTCTTCAAAAGCTTCTTGACCTCGCCCACTAAGAACAACGATCCGGCGACGATAACAGGGGTCCGGGTGCCGGCTTCGGCCAGGGCTTGCTTGAAAGCGTTCCCGACGTCCGGCTCAAGGGCGATCTTTCCCGCGTGTTTCCGGCAGAGAGAGAGCACCTCTTCGGGGGACGCCGCCCGGGGCATGGAAACCTGAGTCAGGATGACCTTCCGGGCCAGGGGGAATAGGATGTCCGCGATCCGGCTGATGTCCTTATCCTTCATGGCGTCGAAAATCAGGACGACAGGTCCCCGGAGGACATCGCTGATGTAGGCCCCGAGCGCGGCGGCGCCTTCCGGATTGTGAGCGCCATCCAGGATGACCGGGGGCTTCCGGGACACCAACTCCAGGCGTCCCTCCCAATGGGTTCTCTCGATGCCCTCGACAATAGTTCTTTTCTCAAGAGGCTTCCATAGGCTCCCCAGGACTTCGGCGGCCCGGATGGCCACCGCTGCGTTCTCTCCTTGATGAACCCCCTGAAGGGAAGGCGCGTAGGAATAGGTCGAGGAACCGCTGTCATAGCGGAAACGGAAGCCTCGCCCAACGGACTTCGGCTTGAACGAGGTCGCCGGTCCGAAGACTTCAACGAACGGCGCTCTTAGCTCCCGGGTCCGGCGGCGGATCACCTGGAAGGCCGTCCCCCGCCTGACTCCGCAGACGATGGGGACCCCCTTCTTGATGATCCCGGCCTTTTCGAAGGCGATCTTGCCAAGGCTCCGGCCGAGATACTTCTGGTGGTCCTTGGAGATGGTCGTGATGACCGAGACGAGGGGGGTCACCACGTTCGTCGCGTCGAACCTCCCGCCCATCCCCACCTCCAGGACCGCGAAATCCACACGGCTATCCCTGAAATAGGTCAGCGCGAGGGCCGTAATGACCTCGAAATAAGTGGGAGGATCCGGCAGTCCCCCCGAGGCCAGAAGCCCCTCAACATTGTTTCTGATCGCGGAAAGTCCCCGGCAGAGCTCGCCGGGCGTGATGAGCCGTTCCCCGATCCTGATCCTCTCCTCGATCCTCACGAGGTGGGGAGATGTATAAAGGCCTGTCCGGAAACCGTTCCCGGACAGGATCCGGGCGAGCATGGCGGCGACAGACCCCTTGCCGTTCGTCCCGGCCACGATGAGCGAGGGGTATTCATGATGCGGACCGCCCAGGGACCTGAGGAGGGTTTGGATATTCTCGAGGCCGAGCTTGATGCCGAAGCGGTGAAGGGACTTCAGGTAGTCCTGGGACTGTCCATAGTTCATTGAGCCCTGTTGAGGAAAAGCCGCAGGGCCCGGATGAGGTAGTTCCTCAGGTTCTTTCTCTCAACCACATCATCGAGCATGCCATGGCTGAGGACAAACTCCGAACTCTGGAAACCCTTGGGGAGCTTCTCCTTGATCGTCTGCTCGATGACCCGGGGTCCGGCGAAGCCGATCAGGGCCCGGGGCTCCGCGATGTTGATGTCTCCGAGCATGGCGAAGCTGGCGGTCGTCCCGCCCGTGGTCGGGTCGGCCAGGACAGAGATGAAGGGCACCATCGCCTCTTCCATCAAGGCGATGGCCGCGCTCGTCTTCATCATCTGCATCAGGGACATCATGCCTTCCTGCATCCGCATGCCGCCGGAACAGGAGACGACGACGACCGGTATTCTCTCCCGAACGCCCAGCTCGCAGGCCCGGGTGATCTTTTCGCCGACGACCGAGGCGACGCTCCCCCCCATGAAGCCGAACTCCATGGCCAGGACCAGGACAGGGATGCCGCCCATCGTCCCCTTCCCGGTCTGGATGGCTTCCGCCAGGCCGGTGTGCGCCTGGCTGTCCTTGAGCCGCTTGGAATATTTCTGGGAGTCCTCGAAATTCAGGAAGTCGACCGGGGTGATCCCTTCGTCGAGGAGTTCGTATCGGCCGTCATCGAAGAGCAAGCGGAGCCGTTCCGTAGAAGAGATGCGGAAATGAAAATTGCAGGCCGGGCAGACGGAATAATTATCCAGGATGTCCTGCTTGTAAAGGATCCGCTGGCAACTGTTGCATCGGGTCCACAAGCTGTCATTCATTGTCCGTTCTTTCAAGCGGCTCTTTTTCCTTGGACCGCGGGGCCTTGGGTTTGATCTTCTGCGAAAGACCGGCGATGACGGAATCGGAATTGGGGAGGTCCTCCTCGATGTCCTCGTCATCGTGGAGAAGCTGCATGACCGAGCTTATGAACTTGTCCGCGTCGACGGGCTTTTCAAAATAGTCGGCGGCGCCGAAAGATGAGAGCGCCTCGTGCTTGTACTGGGGGCCCCGGTACAGTCCCGTGACGATGATCACCGGGACCCGCCCCTCGGACTCCAGGGAGATCTTCTTGGTCAGGTCGAACCCGTGGATCTTGGGCAGGATGGCCTCCAGGATGACGAGATCCGGCTTCTCGGACTTGAACTTGTCGTAGGCCTCCTGTCCGTCAACCGCCTGGATGATCCGAAGCTTCTGGGATTTCAGGAGTTTGGACATGGTTTCCAAGCTCTGACTGTCGTAATCGACGATCAGGATCTTCTTTTCTTCCATGACGCACCAAAGCAGATTGTATTTAAATTGGACAGCGTTGTCAACGAAGATGCCCCCTCCCCAATATTGCCGATCGTGTTCTTTCTTCTCAAATATCCAGTTGCCGGTGGGGAGCGTTTGTGATATAGTGCCTAAGATGAACATAACAGAGCGGATAGAGGTCTCTATCGTCATCCCCGTGTTCAACGAAGCCGAGAATCTCCCTGATCTCCATCGGGAGCTGGACAGCGCCTGCGCCGGACTGAAGAGGGCCTGCGAGATCATCTTCATCGACGACGGCAGCACGGACGGTTCCTTCGACGTCCTGAAGCGGGTCCAAGCCGGAGACCCCCGGGTCACGGTCATCCGGTTCCGGAAGAACTTCGGCCAGACCGCCGCCCTGGCTGCGGGCTTCGACCATGCCCGGGGGGACATCATCGTCACCCTGGACGCCGACCTCCAGAACGATCCCAACGACATCGGCGCCCTCCTCGAGAAGATGGACACCGGCTTCGACATCGTGAGCGGCTGGAGAAGGAACCGGAAGGACCGGTTCCTCTCGCGCCGGCTCCCTTCCCTCCTGGCCAACGGACTCATCTCCCGCATCACGGGAGTCAAGCTCCATGACTATGGCTGCACGCTGAAGGCCTTCCGGAAAGAGGTCATCAAGAGCATCAATCTCTATGGCGAACTCCATCGCTTCATCCCCGCCATCGCCAGCCACATGGGCGTCTCCATCGCCGAAATCGAGGTCCATCACAAACCTAGGCTGAGGGGCAAATCCAAGTACAACATCCTCAGGACCCCCAAAGTCATGCTCGACCTCCTCACCGTCAAATTCCTCCTGAGTTATTCCACAAAACCCCTCCAAATATTCGGCCTGTTCGGTATGGCCGGCGGCCTCGCCGGAGGTATCCTTGGGCTCTGGCTCTCCTACGAACGCCTCGTCCTAAAGCACAGCATCGCCAACCGGCCGCTCCTCCTCCTGGCCGTCCTCCTCATCGTCATCGGCATCCAGTTCATCACCCTCGGGCTCATGGCCGAGATCATGGTCCGGGCCTATCACGAATCCGCTTCCAAGAAGATCTACCATATCAAAGAGATTCTCGATTCCGACCGTCCATGAGGATCCTCATGCTCGCCCCCGAGCCCTTCTTCCAGCCCCGGGGGACGCCCATCAGTGTTTACTTCCGAAGCATGGCCTTGTCCGACCTCGGCCATGAGGTCGACCTGATGACCTATCCCCTGGGGGAGGACGTCTCGTTCAAAAACTTGCGGATTTTTCGCGTCCCCAACCTCTTCCGGCTCAAGAAGATCAAGATCGGTCCTTCCTATGCCAAGGTGCCTCTGGATGCTCTCCTGACCCTCAAGGCGGGGTTCCGGGTCCTCACGAAACGTTACGACCTGATCTTCTCCCATGAGGAAGCTGCCCTGCCGGGGGTCGTTCTGAGCAAGCTTGCCCGGGTCCCTCACATCTACGACATGCATTCCAGCCTTCCCCAGCAACTCGTGAACTTCGAGTTCACGAGGTCGGCGTTCCTCAAAGGGCTCTTCGCCCGGATGGAGCGGTTCATCCTGAAGAACTCCCATTCCGTCATCGTGATCTGCCCGGACCTGATGTCCAGGGTGAAGGCCGAGGGTTTCGGGGGAAAGGCCATCCTGATCGAGAACGTCGTCGATTTCCCGTCCCCGGAAGCGGGCCCGAAGGCGTTGGCGGAAAAGCGCCGGGAGCTCGCCCCGAATGGGGAGAAGATCATTCTCTATGCGGGCAATTTCGGCCCCTACCAGGGCGTCTCGCTCCTCCTCGAAGCGGCGGTCCTCATCCGGGAGAAAGCGGTTTTCGTTCTCCTGGGCGCGAGCCCGGCCGACCGGATAGAACTGAAGAAGAAAGCCGTTTCCTTGGGGATCGGCGATCGGGTCGTCATCCACGACCGGGTCCATCCCTCCGATGTTCCTCTTTTCGTGACTCTGGCGGATGTCCTCGCCTCGCCCCGGTTGACGGGGACCAACACGCCCCTGAAGATCTACTCCTTCCTCAAGTCGGGAAAGCCACTCGTTGCCACAAACCTCTACACGCACACCCAGGTGCTTGACGACAGGATCGCCGTCCTCGTCGAACCGACGCCTGAAGCGATGGCTGAAGGCCTGTCGTTCGCCCTGACCAGCGCGGAAGCCCAGCGGAGGGCATGGGCCGCTAAAGAGCTGGCGGAAAGGGAATACACCTATTCGGCCTATAAAGAGAAGATGGACCGCTCGCTCAGGACGGCGCGCGGGAATTTCGTTCGATAGGAGACGCCTTAGATGCGGGCCTTCGTCACGGGAGCCTCGGGATTCATCGGGAGCCGCCTCGTTGAATCCCTGATCGAGACAGGCTGGAGCGTCCGCGCCCTCGTCCACGAAGGCCCTCTCCATCGCCAGGACGGGATCGAGGCCGTCCGCGGCGACATCCGAGATCCGGGCCCATGGAAGGACACCCTCCGGGGAACGGACGTCCTTTTCCATCTAGCGGCGGCCCTGGGCTTCTCGCAACTCTCAAAGGACGGGTTCCTCGAGGTCAACGTCCGCGGGACCGAAGCCCTTTTCCGGGCAGCCAAAGACGCGGGCGTCCCGAAGATCGTCCATGTCAGTTCCGCCGGGGTCATCGGGTCGGTCAAAAAAGGCCTCATGGCCGCCGAGGATTATCCGCTCAACCCGCGGAATACCTACGACCGGACCAAGCTCGAAGCGGAAAGGGCCGCGCTCCGCTTCGCGGAAGAAGGAATGGACCTCGTCGTCGTTCGGCCCGGATGGGCTTACGGCCCCGGGGACCGGCGGACCTTCAAGCTCGTCGAAGCCATCAACAGGGGGAGGTTCGCCCTCGTCGCCGCCGACAGCGGGCGCCAGACGCCGGTCTATATCGACGACCTTGTCCAGGGACTCCGGCTCGCCGCGGAAAAAGGGAGGGCCGGAGAGATCTATCACCTGGCGGGAAACGAGGTCCTGATCGTCCGAGAAATGGCGTCGGCCATCGCGGAGGCATGCGGGGTCCGGATCCCGAAACTCGCGTTGCCGAAATGGTTTGCGGTCGCTGCCGCCTGGATCCTGGAGAAAGCTTACGCCCCGTTCGGAAAAGAGGCGCCCCTCAACCGTTCCAGGCTCAGCTTCTTCCTCCACCCCAAGGCCCTGTCGAATGTTAAGGCCCGGAGCGAACTCGGCTTCGATCCGGCTGTCGATTTCCGGACGGGGATCGAAAGGGCGGTCGCTTGGTATCGGGAGCAGGGCTGGTTATAGCGCTTTTCGCGCGTTTCAAATATTTCTGGGGTCCTGGATCTTGAGTTGGCGGGCGCCCCGGGCGAAAGAATACGCTGGGAGGGGCCCAGGAGAGAAACCTAAGGCCAGTAATAAACCTTGGAATATGACATTTATCGCCATGGCTTGCCTTACGCTTTGATTAACCGCGGAGACGGCCGATTCGTTTTTGGCCTATCCTTCCTTATTTCAGGAGGATAAGAGAATTCGAGTCGGCGACCAGAACGAGCGGGCCGCTCAGGGCGACGGCCAGCGCTTCGCCCGGCGTGTCGAACAAGGCTTCGAGTTTCGGCGCGGCCGGGTTGCCGATTGCGATCTTCAAGACGCCCGCGTTTCCGTCCGCGATATAGGCGGAGTCGCCGCGGAGAACGACGGAACTCGAAAAGTCCCCGGATGGAAATGAACCCCTAACCTTGGGCGCGGCGGGCTGTCCGATATCGATGATCTGAAGGCCGGCCGGCCCCGAGGCCACATAGGCGAAATCGCCGCGGATGGCAACGCCGCAGGGCTCACCATCAAGCTTCAGCGAGGCAACCAGGGCAGGCGCAGCGGGCTTCCGGATATCGAGGATGTGGAACCCCGTATCGCTGTTGGCCAGGTACGCGTAATCCCCCTCGACGGCCAGGCCGTAGGTGAAACGCGGCATTTTATAGGAGCCCACGACCGACGGGGAGAGCGGGTTGTTGATGTCGATCACGAAAAGGCCGGCGTTGTCAGCCGTGATATAAGCAGTATTCCCACAGACAACGATCGCGCGGGGCGCCCCCCCGGGAGCATTAAAGATGCGGACTGGCTTGGGTTTGGCGGGAGCTGAGACATCAAAAATCTTCACCGACCAGCGGTCC
>CAZSMW010000324.1:0-20236 GCA_964607985.1 uncultured Eubacteriales bacterium | reverse complement strand
CGTTCAAGAATGACGCCCGGCTGATTTCGCCCGTCCGGCGAGTTGGCCGCAGGCGGCGGCGATGTCGGTCCCCTTGGACTGACGCCGGGTCACGTGAACCTTTCTTTCCTCGAGCCGTTGGATGAACGTTTGCAGGGCGGGCTCATCAGATCCCTCATAATCGAGCCCGGCCACCGGGCTGTAAGCGATGATATTGAGCTTGGCCCGGAGCCTCCGGGCGATCCCGGCCAGGCCTTCGGCGTCGTTGCGGGAATCGTTGACATCCTTGATGAGGATGTATTCGAGCGTCATCATCCGGCCGCCCAACCTCAGGTAATCCTCGCATGCCTCGATGACCTTTTCGAGGGGATATTTCTTGTTAACAGGCATGAGTTTGTCCCTCAGCCTATCCGTGACGGCATGGAGGGAAAGGGATAGGTTCACCTGGAGGTCGAGCTTCGCGAGGCGTTCGATGCCGGGCACGAGGCCGCAGGTCGAGATCGTCATGCGGCGCGCCGCAATCTCCATCCCCTCGGGTGAGTTCATGATGCGGACGGCCTTTTCGAAATTGTCGAAGTTGTCGAGCGGCTCCCCCATGCCCATGAAAACGAGGTTGGTCAGCTCCCGGTCGAGCGTGTCCCTGAGGAAGAGGACCTGGCCCGTAATCTCCGAGGGGGACAGGTTCCGCTTAAACCCGTCGAGTCCGCTGGCGCAGAAGCCGCAGGCGAACTTGCAACCGGCTTGGGTCGACAGACAGACCGTCCGTCTTTTCCCGGACGGGATGAGCACGGTCTCGATGAAATGACCGCCGTGGAGCCTGAAAAGGAACTTTTCGGTCCCGTCGGCGGACCTGCGCCGCTCGTCCACGTCCATCCGGCCGATGAAGTAGTTCGTTTCGAGTTTTTCCTTGAGCCCTTTGGAGATGTCCGAGAACTCGCCGAACGTGGCCTTCCCCTTGCGGTAGAGCCAGGAAAAAACCTGCCCGGCCCGGAATCCCGGCTCGCCGAGCGCCTGGAGTTCGGCCTTGAGTTCATCGAACATCAGGTCTTTGATGTCTTTTTTAGGGGGCATGCGCTCATTATAGGAAAATCAGGGACACAATACCAATTTCCGAATTTCGAAAAACTCCCCTGGCTTTATCGGCCCAAAAATGAAATCGGAAACTGGTATCGTGTCCCCGATTAAAAGTTCCCGGAATACTTGTGCCAGAGGTCGGCCTCGAGCTTCCAATAGGCGGCGACGGCCTGCTCGGCGGCGTCCCGGCAATACTTCGTCAGGAACTCCTTTACCTTCTTCGGGTCTTTTTTTTGGAGCGCCAGCGCCTCGTCCTCGAGCTTCGCCTGGCCGCCGAAGACCTTCTCCTCGATCCCCTTCCAGACGAGTTCAATGTCCTTCGTCATCTCCTGCCAGCGAAAGAGGCCTAACTTGCTCACCGTTCGATAGGCCCACCAGGCGCAGTCGCGGCGATATGCGCCCCGGCCGTCGACCATGTAGGAATCGGGCATTTGCGAGATCCCAATATAGAACGGCGTATGCGGGGTCGTGGACGGGTTGTCGTAACCGAGCCAGACGACGCCGCCGATCTCGTTCGGCAGCCAGCCCCTGGACTGGGTGATCTGGAGGTAGGTCGAGGCCGGCGAACATATGGTACGTTCCCGCTTGATCCGGAAGAGATCCCGGAGGTCGCCGTTCATGAAGGGGTTTGCGACCGGGCTCTTGACCGTCTCCCCTTTCCGGTTGACCGCGTTGAGTGTCCTGGTCATATCGAACTCGGTCCCGTCATAGACGTCCCGGAAGATGGTCAGAAGATCGCGGACCGTGACTTTCTTCTCAGGCTTGACCGAAAACGGGAAGTTCTCGGAGTTCGGGTCGAGCCTGAGCGAGGGCGCGAGCAGGCCCAAGACGCGCCATTCTCGGCGGCGGCAATAGAGGCTCGTCCTCGACTCGGGTGCATAAGCGTAGCAGAACTCGAAGGGCTCGCCATCGGCCTTCTTCCAGAACCCCATCCCCTCGGCAAGCGACAGGACGTTGGCCGAAGCCAGAAAGATATCTTTATTCGCCAGGTCGAGCCGGCGGAGACGGCTGGCGTTGGCCGATACGCCGATCTCGTCGTCGGGGATGCGTTGGGCCGCCCAGACGGCCCCCTTCTTGCCCTTCCCGGGCCCGTAAATCTCGAAAAGCCAGACCTCCTTCGGATCGGCAAAGGTGAAACTCTCGCCCCAATCGTTGTAACCGAACCTGGCCGTAAGGTCGTCGGCCACGGTAATGGCCTCTCGGGCCGTCCTGGCTCGCTCCAGGCAGAGACGGAACAACTCGGGCGCGTCGATGATCCCCTCGTCGCTCTTGAGATCGCTCCGGCCGCCGATGGTCGTTTCGCCGATGGCCAGCTGCCACTCGTTCATGATGGGGTAGGCCGCGTTGAGATAGGCATAGGTTTCGGGGACCTGGGGAATCTCGCCGGTCTCGATGCGGTCGGGATCGTTCGGCCCCTTCGTCTGCTTAGACTCGAAATAGATCTTGGCCGTCTCTCCCGGTTTGTGGCGCGCGTGCGGGACGACGGTTATCCAGGTCCGGTCCGAGCCGCTATCGCAGGAGTGCGACGTCAAGGTCGATCCGTCCGCCGAAGCCAGCCTCCCGACGAAAATGCTCGTGCAGGAATCGAATTCGGGCGCCGCCACCCCCGTCAGAGGCGTTCTTTCCGGGACCGAGGCCCCGGAGAAAATGAACAAAGTCAGCATGACCGCGGCAAGGCCGCCGACGATGAACCCCAGGGTTCCAATTCGTTGTTTCATCCTCACGCTCCTTGTCTCTTTTCCGTTTTTTTCTCTTCTCGGCCTATTCAGCGCTTTTCTTGCTTATAGCACGCGACCGGGCCGCGGTCAAATTGCTTACGGGTTGTTGCTTCATCGGCCGGAAATATGCTAATCATTGTCCATGGCCACAGGCAGAGAACGAGAGCGATCATGACGGACCTCCCCCCCCCCTATCTCGAAAAAATCGATCACTTGGGTAAGTTCGACGTTTGGATCGTGGACGGAATGCATATCCGGGGCCACCTGGACGAGGAGTTTACGAATTTCGGCCAGCACTACGCATTCCCATACATCCCGGAGCATGAATTCTGGATCGACCGCGATGCTAAGCACGACGAACGGAAATTTTTCATCGAACACCTCCTTGTCGAGCACCGGAAAATGGCCCAGGGAATGAGTTACGATGACGCCCTCGTCATCGCCGACCGGGCCGAGCGAAGGGAGCGCCGGCGGGCGGGAGACCTGGCCCGGTTCACTCACGGCGGACAAAATCTCCCGGACGGCCGCGACGTTCACGAACGCTTGTGGAAGGATCTCGAAAGCGGCCTCAAAGTCTGGATCGTGAACGGCCGGTTGGTGCGCAGCGTATTCGACATCGACTACACCGAAGGCGGCCATGATTACGTTTACGAATTCGTTCCGATGAACGAGGTCTGGATCGACGACGCCATCGAGGAGCCGGAACGTCCGTTTGTCCTCCTCCACGAGCTCCACGAACGGAACCTGATGGCCAAAGAGTGGCCCTACTCCAAGGCCCATGCCGATTCCAGCCGGATCGAGTATCATTGCCGCCATCATCCGGATGAGCTCCACGATGCCTTGGCCAAGGAAGGATGGGCCTGAAGCCATGATGGAAACATGAACGCCATCGCCGCGACAATCGAACACCTCCCGCACCTGGGGGAAACCCTCGCCCTCGCCTCGGCCATAGTCTGGGCCGTGGCCGTGATACTGTTCCGGATCAGCGGCAAGGACGTCCACCCGATCGGGCTGAACCTCTTCAAGAACCTCTTTGCTCTCCTCCTCCTCGCCGCCGTCATGCCGGTCCTCCACAAGCCCCTTTTCCCGGACGCGACGTTGACTCAGATCGGCCTTCTCCTCCTAAGCGGCTTCCTGGGCATCGCCGTTTCCGACACGCTTTTCTTTATGTCCCTCAATATCCTCGGGGCGGGCCTTGCGGCCATTGTGGACTGTTTTTACAGCCCGTTCGTCATCATCCTCTCGTATGTTTTTCTCTCTGAACGCCTCAACGGCTGGCAGCTCTCCGGCGTCCTGCTCATCATCACCGCGATCCTGACCGTTGCCCGCAAGAGCCGCGGAGAGAACGGACGGATCTCCCGGAAGGACCTCATCCGAGGCATCATCCTGGGCATCCTGGCCATGCTCTTTGTCGCCATCGGTATCGTCCTGGTCAAGCCGATGCTCGCCGGCGTGGAGATCTTCTGGGCCACCGGGGTCAGGCTCGTCGGCGGAACGCTGGGCGTGCTGTCCTTCCTCCCCCTCCACCCGAAGCGGCGAGAGGTCCTCCGCCCGCTCCTCGACCTCTCCAATTGGAAGGCCATGATTCCGGCCTCGTTCTTTGGATCATTCCTCTCTCTCCTCTTCTGGATGGGCGGGATGAAGTTCGCCTTCGCCTCCGTGGCCGCCATCCTGAACCAGATGAACACGATCTTCATCTTCATCCTCGCAGCCGTCTTCCTGAAAGAAAAGGCGACCCCCCGGAAGATCGTGGCCATCGTCCTCGCTTTCATCGGCGCTTTCCTGGCATCGTATCCGTTCTGACGCCGCTGGACATCGAACCTATCCTCGGTTACTATTCAGGAGCAGCCCGCTGAATTAAGGAGGTCCACCCATGAAAAGGCTCGCGATCGCCCTGATCGTCCCAGTTCTCTTGTTCTCGTATGCCCTCGGACAACAAACGAAGGTTTTAACCAATGCCCCCGGCGTCGCGTCGAGCCTCAGGCTTCTGGAGAAGTGGGTCGCGTCCCAGATGGAGTACCGGAACCAGCCCGGCCTCTCCATGGGAATTGTCCATGATCGAGACCTGCTCTGGTCAAAGGGCTTCGGCTCGAGCGACCTCGCGGCGAAGACGCCGGCCACCTCAAAGACCATCTATCGCATCGCGTCCATCACCAAACTCTTCACGAGCACGGCGATCATGCAGCTACGGGACGCCGGCAAGCTCCGTCTCGATGACCCGATCGTGAAATTTATCCCCGCGTTCAAGATCAAAAACGATTTCCCCGACGCCCCAACGATCACCGTCCAGCATCTCCTGACCCACACTTCGGGCCTCCCGGGCGAAGCCGCGTTTCCCTATTGGACCGACCACGACTTCCCCTCGATCGGAGAGATCCTGAGGGCTCTGCCTGCCCAGCAGATCGTTTTCCCCACAGAAACGAAATACCGCTACTCCAACCTGGCCATGGCCCTCGCGGGCGAGGTCGTCGCGGCCGCTTCCGGGGAAACCTATGAAACCTACATTCAAGAGCATATCCTCGGGCCCCTCGGCATGGCCGATACCTCGGTGAACCTGTCCCCGGAACATCGGAAGCGGCTCGCCGCAGCCTACAGCCGGCGCCTTCCGGACGGGACTCGCCGCATCCTGCCGTTCACGGACTCCCGGGGCCTGACGCCGGCTGCCAATATGTCTTCGACGGTGGAGGACCTGGCCAAGTTCATCTCCCTCCAGTTCCAGCATGAGAAAGCCGGCGGGAAACAGGTCCTCAAGGGGAGCACGTTGCGGGAGATGCGCCACGTCCACTGGCTCTTTCCGAACTGGAAGAGCGGACGGGGGCTGGGTTTCAGCGTCCGGCAATTCGAGGGCAAAACGCTCGTCGGCCATGCGGGTTGGGTGGCCGGTTATCAAACGCAGATCGGCTTCATCGTCGAAGACAGGATCGGCGTCATCGTGCTGACGAACGCCGACGACGGCAGTCCCAACACCTATTTGGAGCAAGCCTTCAATGTCGTCGGACCGGCTATTCTCAAGGCCGCGACCCCCGCACCAAAGCCTTCGCCTCCCGACCCGGCCTGGAACGCCTACATCGGGCTTTATACCGACCCAACATACTGGGACGTCGAGGTTATGCTCCTCGATGGTAAGCTCTACCTCTACAACCACGACTACCCGCCCGAAGAGAACGCACGGGGTGCCTTGGTCGAGCTCGTTCCCGAAAGTCCGCGCACCTTCCGAATGACGGGCGAGGATGCGAGCGGCGACCTCGTCGTCTTCGAGCTGGGCCCTGATGGAAAGGTCCAACGGGTCAAGGTCGGCGAGAACTATATTTTCCCGAAAAAATAGTATCTATCGCGGCGTGTCGGCCAGCTTGACGTCGGCCCAGAACGAGTATTTCTTCGGGCTTCGGGAATAGCCGGACGGCCCGCCCGATTCCATGTCGATGGATTCCAGATCGCCGGTCAGCCGGACCGCCCGTCGTTCAGGCGAGGAGTCTTCCGACCTCCTCCACGGCGCTGGCCGCATCCGGGGCATACCCGTCCGCGTGGATCTGGTCGGCGTAATCTCTGGTGACCGGCGCGCCGCCGATGATGACCGAGACCTTGAGCCCGGCCGATCGGACAGCCTCGATGATCCCTTTCATCCCGACCATGGTCGTCGTGAGGAGGGCCGAAAGGGCGACGATGCCGGCATTGTGGAGCTTGGCGGCTTCAACGAACCTCTCAGCGGAAACGTCGATGCCCAGATCCACGATCTTGTAACCGGAGCCGCGCAGCATCATGGCCACGAGGTTCTTGCCGATGTCGTGGAGGTCACCCTTGGCGGTCCCGATGACGACGACGCCCTTGGGCTGGACCTTGTCCTTGACCAAGTAGGGCTCAAGCTTGACCAGGCCCGCGTTCATCGCCCGGGCGGCTACGAGAACCTCGGGGATGAAGACCTCGTTATTCTTGAACAACTCGCCGAGTGTTTCCATGCCTTTGATCAGCCCTTCGTTGAGGATCGTGGCGGCGGGAAGGCCGGACGCCAAGGCCTTGTCCACGAGCCCTTCGACCTCGGCTTTCTTTCCCTTCAACAAGGCCTCTTGCATTTCCTGGAACATCTTCGTCTCCTCGTTTCTCCAAGTTTTCAATATCACACAATAAAAGTCCGACATTGTCAAGCGATCCGGAATTCCATAATAATAAAACATGAAACCATGAGCACGATAGAGCACGGTCCGATCGCAGTCTGGGCGGAGACCTGAGATGCATCGAGCAAAAAGAACGGCAGTCTGGAAGGCCCTGGCTCAAACCCTCAGATTATCAAAGCCGGCCCCCGCCTGGTCCGGTTTCTCTGCGGCTATATGGGCAAGTTCAAGGCTCAGAATTTCGGAAGCCGCCCCATCCTCCACTCCCATCTGCCGCCACTGAAAAGCCCGCCTCCGGTCGTCATCGAGATTGACGTTTCATCATTCGCTCCTTATAATCTGACCGGAACAAGGAGGGCGCTATGTCCGAGATCAAAGGTCCTAAAGGCAGCATCGGCATCCTAACCGGCGGCGGCGATGTCCCGGGCCTCAACCCGGCCATCCGGGCCGTAACCATCCGCGCCCTCCATGAGGGTTACAAGGTTATCGGCATCCGCCGAGGCTGGGCGGGGCTCATCGAAATGCAAAGGGACAAGGACGCTCCGAACCACGAACACTACCAGGTCCTCACGGAAGAGGTCGTGAACAAGGTGGGACGCTCGGGCGGCACCTTCCTCCACACCTCGCGCACCCGTCCGAGCACCGTTCCGGACGTCAACATCCCGGAACATCTGCGGGACGTCTACCGGGCCAAGGCGAACGACCTCACCGAGGAGGTCCTCAAGAACCTGGACTTCCTGGGAATCGACTATCTCATTCCTATCGGCGGCGACGACACGTTGAGCTACGGCGTCCATCTCCACAAGAAAGGCGTCAAGGTCATCGCCATCCCCAAGACCATGGATAACGACGTCCCCGGGACGGACTACTGCATCGGCTTCTCGACCTGCGTCACCCGTACGATCGAGATGACCCACGCTTTACGGACTACGGCGGGCTCCCACGAGCGCTTCCTGGTCATCGAAGTCTTCGGCCGCTACGCCGGGTTCACAGCCCTTCTGCCGACCATGGCCGGCGCGGCCAACCGCTGTCTCATTCCCGAGTCCAAATTCAATATCGAGCACCTCTGCGAGCTTCTGACCGCGGACCGCTCCACCAACCCGAGCCTGTATTCCGTCGCCATCATCTCCGAGGGAGCGATGTACGAAGGAGGCAGCATGGTCTTCGAGAGCGACGAAAAGGACATGTTCGGCCATAAGAAGCTGGGAGGGATCGGAGACCGGGTCTCCCACGATCTGAAAGAGCTGTCGCCGAGGTTCAACAAGGGCCGCCGAATCAACGTCATCAATCAGCGGTTGAGCTATCTCGTCCGCTGCGGCGACCCCGACGCCATCGACTCCATCGTTCCCATGGCCTTCGGGAACCTGGCCCTGGACCTGGTCATGGACAACCGGACCGGTCGGATGGTTTGCCTACGCAACGGGATCTATGACAACGTCCCTGTTGAGGTCGTGACCAGCACCAAGAAGATCATCGACGTGGATAAATACTATGACAAAGACCGGCTCAGGCCGCTTTATAAGAGTTTCAGCCAGAAGCCGTTCTTCATCATGACCAGCGACTTTTAAGGGAGCATGGAATGAAGCGAACCAAAATCCTTTTCCTGGTCGGCACGGTCAGCAACATCATGGACAGGATGCCGCTCCCGCCGGGCGAGTACGTGATCGAGATAGGAAAACAGAAGGTCCCCTTCGGCTTGAAAGAAGGCGAAAACATGACCTTCGAACGGAAAGAAGAGAAAACATGAAAAGATTTCTTTTCTGGACGCTCGCCGTCATCATCACCGTGGTCTCGGCCGTTTATCAACGGGTGACAGGCCCGACCTATCCCATGAGCGGCAAGGCTCTCGTCGGGAGCGAAACCGTCCGTTTCCGCCTGCCGCGGAGCGCCGAGAACGTCAGGGACTGCGAGATCGCCCTCAAGGTCATGAATCCCGGCCTGACGGGACACGTATCCTACAAGAGGTTCAAAACTGAAGACCCCTGGACCGAGGTCGCGTTCGAACGGAAGGGTGATGCCCTTGTCGCCGGCCTTCCCAAACAGCCTGCCGCGGGTAAGCTCGCCTACAGGATCTTCCTGGGGACCGGAAACCAAAAGGCCTCGATCACGGGACAGGGCCCCGTCATCATCCGGTTCAAGGGTCCCGTCCCCGCGGCCGTCATCATCCTCCACGTCATCGTGGTCTTTCTGTCCATGCTCTTCGGAACCATGGCCGGGATCCTGGCCCTCGACAAAAAAAGCCATCCCAGAAGTTACGTGATCCGGGCGACCGCCCTCTTCTTTGTCGGGGGGTTCATTCTCGGGCCGATCGTCCAGAAGCTCGCCTTCGGCGTCTACTGGTCCGGGATCCCCTTCGGGACCGACCTTACCGACAACAAGGCCCTGTTGTCCATGTTTGCCTGGATCGCCGCCCTCATCGCCGGGAGAAAGGGGAAACCTGCCCGCGGATGGGTGCTGGCCGCTTCCGTCATCGCGCTCCTCATCAACATGATCCCTCACAGCCTGCTGGGGTCTGAGTTCAAGTACAACGATTAATGGAAGCCGTCGCCCATGCCCCAAGCCCTGAATTCCTTCTCGCACGGAAGGAAAGCTACCGATCCTTCATCCCGATTTGCCTTTTCTCTATAAAATCTATATAGTTTATAAGGATAGAACGGAATCGAGGGTCTTTGGCCCGGGAGGAGGAATAAATGATCAAAAGGAAGATTTTATTTTTTATTTCCTTGGGCCTGGTCCTGGGAGGCGTCTTTTTCCAGGCCTGCAGTTCTCCTTCGTCCACGCAGCCGCCGGCCGTTGCGAAGGAAGACCCATCCTTCGCCGGCGACATACAACCCATCTTCAGTGGCTCCTGCGCGGCCTCGAGCTGCCATGGCGCGTCCGTGCAGGCAGGCCTTTCGATCGTCCAGGGGCAGTCCTACGCCAACCTCGTCAATATCGGTTCCACCGAGGATGTGTCCCGGAAGCGCGTCCTGCCGGGCGACGCTGCCAACTCATACATCGTGATCAAGCTCGAAGGCCGACAAACCGTCGGTGCAAAGATGCCCCTCGGCGGCAGTCTGGACGCGGTCAGCCTCCAGAACATCAAGAACTGGATCAATAGGGGCGCCAAGAACAATTAGCCTGGCATATTCACGAGTCGAGGCGGCTGCAGATGCGAGACGTGGAGGATGAAGCTGTACTCCCGGTGCTGCGAACCCTTCGCAACAAAGCAGATGCGGCCGGATCGGCTCGCCCGGAGGGTAATAATGCCGGTTTTTTTTGAGACGAACTTTCGGAAGCCGAATGAGAAATTGGTTTATCATAGATATCGCAGATATCGCTTGAGTTAAACAACGCATCGGCATTTTTATGAATAAGTCAGGTCAGGAGGGAACATGAAAAAAGCGCTGTTCGTCGTTTGTTCTTTGTTGTTCATCCTCGGATCGATCGCCCCGGGAAACCCGCTCGGCGTTTCTCAAACGGGACCGGCCATGCCCGACGACGTCAAAGCGGTCTTTAAGGAACGCTGTGCCGTCTGTCACAAAGGGAAGTATCCGCCGAAACAGTTGAATCTCGAGCCGGAAGGACTGCCGGCTTCTTTCCTGAACGAGCCGAGCCGTGAACAACCGGCCCTCAAGCTCGTGGATACCGCGTCACCCGAAGCGAGCTATCTCCTGAAAAAAATCAAAGGCTCCGATGGTATCACGGGAAAGAGCATGCCGCCTCCCGGAAAGACCGCGCTGACCGGCGACGAGATCGCTCTTGTCGAAAACTGGATCCTGTGCCTGAAGGAGGACCGGCCGGCTGTCGCCTTCCAGAAAGTCGGGTTCGGTTCCGGGGGTTTCTTCACGTCTTCCGCTCCAACCCAAGTCCCCTCGGACACGTCAAAAAAAGCGAAATCGGCCTATGAGAAGCCGCCCTTCTGGGGAACCCGTCTCGTCAACCTCCCCACCGGGATGACCATGGACAAGGGAGATTTCCTGTTCCGGATCTCGCACCGACTGGTCCCGTCCGTGCGCACAGGCTACGACACTGCCTGGGGTCTGGACGGCCCGGCCATGGCCTTTCTCAGCTTAGGGTACGGAATCACGGACAGGATCGGCGTCACCGTGGGGCGCACCGGGCTCTTCAAGGAAATGGAGTTTTCCTCAACCTGGCTTATTCTTGAACAGGGCAAGAACGCGTCCCTCCCCTTCTCGGCCGCAGTCAACGGAGGACTGAGTTGGGTCACGCAAAAGCAGGAAGGCCGGGGCGCCTTCAATTCCCGGAACTTCAAGATCAACGCCCAGGTCATCCTGAGCCGCCAGTTCAACGAACGGCTTTCGGTTCTCGTCGTGCCGGTCTATTCCTCGAACACCAACCATTGGGAAACCGACACTCAGGGGACGTTTTCGATCGGGATCGGCGGCCGATTTATGTTCCTAGAGGACCTCTCATTGATCGGCGAGTGGGTCCCGGTCCTTGCCGGCTACAAGGACCTCGCAAATGGATGGGGTTTCGGGATCGAGAAGAAGATCGGCGGGCATGTCTTCCAGTTCTTCGTCACGGATTCCATCGGGCTCACCTCAGCTCAGTTCATTACGGGCGGCGACCTTCGCCTAGGCAAGGGAGACCTGCGGATCGGATTCAACATCTTCCGGACGTTCTAGCCTGGCATATTCACGAGTCGAGGCGGCTGCAGATGCGAGGCGCGGAGGGTGAAGCTGTACTCCCGGTACTGCGAAACCCTTCGCAACAAAGCAGATGCGGCCGGATCGGCTCGCCCGGAGGGTAAAAATGCCGGTTTTTTTGAGACGAACTTTCGGAAACCGAATGATAAATCGGTTTATCAGAGATATCGCAGGAAGGCCTTCGTCCAGTTGAACGTCGTATCGATTTCTGTCTGAACCCCCCTGGCCTTCGGGGTCACGACGGCGGCGACGTCGAGCCAGTCCCGGAAGCCGGCGAGCGAGGGGTTTTCGCGGAGGAGGGACTCTGCCGTGTTCAGCCAGGTCCGTGTCCGGTCGAGGATGAAGAGCTCTTTTTCCCGTTGATGAATCATAAACGAGCCGGAGTCATGGATAACATTTATCAAACTTCGCGGGAATAATAAACGGGATTATTTAAGGAGACTGGCTGGCGAGGTGCCAAGGTTTCAAAGGAAAAAGAAGCGGGGCTAAGGAGGATCCCTCTCCAGCCAGCGTCATGATTATAGTTTAGCCGGATTTCAAATGTCAATCAAATATCGAAACTTTCGCAACGCTTGATTTTTTCGCTCTTTAATGTATACTAATTATATAGGGATTCGTAGAAAAGCGAGGCTCCATGTCCGGAATCATGAAGATAGGCGTCATGGCCATCGCCGCCCTGATCATGATCGCGGGCTGGAAAGGCCTCGACGCGGTGCTGAGACCGGCGCCGGGGAGGCAGATCGCCCGCGTCCAAGGAGATCGTCCGATGGTCCGAAAGATCAAGAAATCAGATAAGGAATGTAAGAGATCCCTCACCGTCGAACAGGGCATGGTGACGAGGCCGTATGAGACGGAACCGCCCTTCTCCGGGAAATTCAACAACCACTTCAAAAAAGGGACGTACGTCTGCGCCGCCTGTAAAATCCCCCTCTTTCGCTGGGACGCCAAGTACGATCACGGGACGGGATGGCCGAGCTTCACGTCACCACTCCGTGACGACAGCATCGAATATCTTGAAGACAGGTCTTTCTTCATGAAGAGGATCGAGGTCCGCTGCGCCGCCTGCGGCGCCCACCTCGGTCATGTCTTCGACGATGGACCGGCCCCGTCGTTCGAACATTACTGCATCAACTCGGCCTCCCTGGATTTCATCCCGGGAGAGAAGGACGCAGAAGAACGGACGGGACCGGCCGCCTCCGTCAACCCCCCGGAGACCCGCAACGCCTCGGCGTCCGGGCCCGAGACTGCCATCTTCGCCGCCGGCTGCTTCTGGGGGGTCGAATACAAGTTCCACGAGATCAAGGGGGTCAAGGATACCGAGGTCGGCTACACGGGGGGCAAGATCGAGAACCCCGACTACAGACAAGTGTGCACGGACAGGACCGGCCACGCCGAGGCCGTTCGTGTCACCTTCGACCCTTTGATCGTTTCCTATGAAGACCTGGTCCGGTTTTTTTTCGCCATCCACGACCCGACCCAGGTCAATCGCCAGGGCCCCGACGTGGGCACGCAATACCGTTCCATGATCTTCACCGCGGATACGGCCCAGAAGGAAACGGCCCAAAAGGTCATGGAGGAGCTACGGGCTTCGGGTCGTTTCGAGAAGCCCATCGCCACCGGCATTGTCCCCGCCTCCAAGTTCACCCGGGCCGAGGAAACCCACCAGCGTTACTACGAAAAGAACAAGAAGAAGGCCTGCGCGTTCTGACGGCCCGTCGTCAATCGCTCTTGAGGAGGCCTTCGATCTTCGCCACGAGAGCAAGCATATTTAAAGGTTTTTCTTCGAAACCATCGGCGCCGCTCGCCCCGGCTTCCGCGCGAAAGGCAGCTTGCCGATAAACGGCGGTCATCAGGATGACCCTGGTCCCAGAGAGCTCCGGGTCCGATTTGATCCTCCGGCAAAGCTCCAACCCATCCATCTTCGGCAGGAGAATGTCCGAAATAACGAGGTCCGGCTTCGCCTCCCGGACCGCCGCCCAGGCCTCTTCGCCGTCCGCGGCGGTCATGACGTTGAACCCCCGCTTCATGAGGGCGGTTTCGACCATGAGGACGGAAACCCTGTCATCATCCACGACCATGATCTTGTAAATCATTCGCGCCAGGATCTCCTTTATTGCTCGATTTATCCTATTTGGCGGAAGCCTGGATGTCAAGGGTAGTCCGCCGTTTGGACTTTTTGGTCCGTACCCCCCATGAATGAAATATCCAATCATCAGCCCCCCGTCTAACTTTTTTGAAAAAAGTGAAAAAAAAGCTTGCATTGAATAATAAATAGGTATAGATTAATTTGAAAGCTAATTGGTGATATAAGATATATTAGATAGTAAGGATAATAGTTTTCAGGGTCATGCATCAGTTCTTTTCCAGTTGAAGTTTCAAGTATAGGCCGGGGGCAGAGAGCAAAAAAACCTCTTGACGGTCGCAACGGAAAGCTTATAATTACAGTTATATTATATAATTGATAGAATTAGTAAGACAAAAGGGAGATCAAGATGTCAAACGGATACAAGTATGATGAAGGGGCTGTCCTTCAGCTCCTCCCCCTTAGGAGGACCGAGGACGGTTTTTCCGAGGAGATGGAAGCCTTTTCGCCACAGGTCCCGGTCGTTGATCATTCCGAGACCGCTCAGCCCGCTCTGAACCCCGGGAACGGCAGGGGGAACGGCCATAATGTGCCGGCGATCTATGACAAGGACCAAACCGCGGACCTCGTTCGGATCTATTTAAAGGATATGGGGAGCTACCTGCTCCTTTCCAGGGAAGAGGAGATCGCCCTGGCCAAGAGGATCGAAAAAGGTGATAAGGCCATCAGCAAGGCGCTGGCTGGAACGCCGGCTGTTCTGGACGAGCTGCTCATTGTCGAGACGCAAATCCGGAAGTCCCCCGAGCTCGTGAACAGGTTCTTCAACATGGGTGACGAAGAGCTCACGGCGGAATCCATCGAACAGAAGAAGGCTGAGGTCCTGGGCAAGATGAAGAGGATCAAGACCCTCAACACTAGGCTGGCTAAAGTCCGGCCGAGGGTCGCCAACAGGTTCGCCCGCGGCAGGCTCCTGGTCCGGATGATCAAGCTCGCCCAGGGTATGGACGTTCGACCTGACTATAGGGAAAAGGTCATCGAGAGACTTCGGGAACGGCTCGAGGCCATTGTGGACAAAGGCTCGGCCCGCCTGCGCACGGAGTCCGGGAACATCCTTGAAGCCGTCAACCGCGGTTTCAGGGCCAGGGACAAGGCCAAAAAGGAGCTGGTCGCAGCCAACCTGAGACTCGTCGTCTCCATCGCCAAGAAATATCAAAACAGGGGCCTTCAGCTTCTGGACCTCATCCAGGAAGGCAATATCGGCCTCATGCGGGCCTCCGACAAGTTCGACTATCGTCGCGGCCACAAGTTTTCGACCTACGCCACTTGGTGGATCCGCCAATCCATCACTAGGGCCATCGCCGACCAGGGCCGGACCATTCGCATCCCCGTCCACCTGACCGAGACCATGCACAAGCTCAACAAGATCTCCCAGGGGTTCGTCCACCTGAGGGGGAAGGAAGCATCCCCCGAGGAGATCTCCAAGAAGGTCGGGCTCCCCGTGAACAAGGTCATCGACATGATGTCCACGGCCCAGGAGCCCGTGTCTTTAGAGACCCCCCTGGGGGAGAACGGCGAGACCTCTCTCGGCGACCTCGTGGAGGACAAGAGCGTCCTTTCCCCGCCCGACACGGTGATCCACATCAGCCTCAGGGAGCAGATCGAGGATGCCCTGCGCGGGCTTCCGGAGAGGGAGACCACGGTCCTCCGGATGCGCTACGGACTCGGTGACGGACGCGAATACACGCTCGAAGAGGTCGGCCAGCATTTCCACTTGACCCGGGAGCGTATCCGGCAGATCGAGCTCAAGGCGCTCAAGCGGCTGCAGCATAGCGCGCCCGGACAGAAGCTGCGGTCCTTTTAAGCAGAAACCCCGACGCTTTATCCAAGCTGTATTTATTCCTTATTTGTTTATAATTTATCACTTACGGACAGATTGTACAATTTCCGGACATTAAGCTTCTCGCGCCCTGGGAAACTCCTTGAAACCTATCCCGATCGTATTTAATTAGTTTATTATCATAAATTTACGCATATTTGAATGCTCCCTCCGTTCGTTTGGAAGTTGAAAGCAGGTCCGATTTCTGCTAGTGTATATCTTCCCAGGCCCAAGCTGGCTCAAGATGAACGGCAACATGATCCAAAAAGTCTGCTTCATAGCTCCCTCGACCTGTCTCCCCAGGTGTGAAAAGGCCACGCTCAACCGGACGATCCATCTCTTGAAACAAGGGATCGGGATCGATGAAGTCTATCTTAGTCCGTTCGTCTTTTCGAGCGATGAGCAGATCGATCACGTTACGGCATCGGCCGAGGAACGCTCCGCGCATTTCAAGAAGGTCATCCGGGAGCAGGACCTGATCTTCTCCGTGGCCGGCGGCACGGGGGCGGAAGACCTGGCTCCCAAGATCGATCGGAAGGACTACGCGGTCATTCGGGCCCGAAAACCGGTCTTCGTCGGCTTTTCGGACTTCACTTTCCTTCTCAACGAATTCTATTACTATTCCCGGGTCCCGGGCATCTATTTCCCCTCGCTCAAGTTGGGAAAGGGCAACATCAAGAAGGTCCTCCCCCTGATCATGGGCGAGGAGGTTCAGTACCAAGGCTCGGCCTGGCTGACCCCTCCTCCGGTCCGGAAATTCTCCGGGACACCCATCGGCGGGAACTTGTCCACCTTTGTCAACTTTCTCAACCGGGACAACCCGCCCCGGTTCAACTGGAAACGTCATATCCTGTTTCTGGAGGACATCCAGATCGACGTCGAGGACCTGCACCGGCTGCTGGCCGCCCTGCGGCGCCACCGCGTCTTCAGGGAGATCCGCGGCATCGTCATCGGCTCTCTGAGCCGGTATGGCAACAACAATTACCTCAAGCACCAGAAGGAAGCCCTGAAGTTCGTCCGGACCTATCTCGGCGACATCATCCGCTGGAGGCGGAAGCACGGGTATCCCCTGCCCATCCTGGCCGTCTCCAATTTCGGCCACAATATCACGCGCAATCCCATGGCCGTCCCCGTGGGTGGCTACGCGTCGATCTTCAAGAGCCGGAAGATCCTCTTCCGGATGTACAGGCCGAGACGCGCAGCCTAAGGGCGCCAACCCGCCCCCGCGTCCTCAGGGCCTATTCCACGATGATCTCATCAACAAACAGCCACGCCTTTTCGCCTTCCCCTGGACTACCGGCCGGGCAATAGCCAACGTTCTTCGCCCTGACCTTCAAGAACCTCGCCTTCATCGGCTTGAACTCCCGGGCCAGGAGTCTCGCGGGTCCGGCGGCCGCGTCTTTCTGCGTCCCAGCCTTGAGGATGTCCTTTCTCGTCAGGCGGCCGACCTCCAGGAAGGTCTTACCATCCTCAGAAAGGAGGAAATCGACCTCGACGGGGAATCGGATCCAAGCTTTCACATCCTCATAAACATCGATCCCCGCCTTTTGAACCTCCCGGGGCGATCCGAATTCGATGATCGCTTCGAGGTCGTCCCTGGAAAATCCCAGCCAGGAACGGTCCTTTGGATCCGGATTTCCCCACTTGCCGTCGACGAGCGAAAGGGCGCCCTGGGCCGCGTGTCCTTCGTCAGGAGCCCTGCCGAGGATCACGCCTTTGATCCCGAATATCCGCTCGAAGATGACGACAGACGGCTCGCTCACCGCTCCGTCCCTCATGGCGACCGCCGTGACGACGCAGGATTCCGCGAGCGGGATGGGCTGGTCATAGCTGGCCGAAGAAAGGTCGGGGCTCGTTTCGTTCCCACTCACGACGTACCGGATCTCGGCCGCCGCGTCGTCCACCGTGAAAGAGACATCCCTCGGCTCTGCATAAAGGCCGCTGCCGAGCGAACTCTTAGGCTTCGGAACGAAGGCTCGGGTATTCATGGCCGCGAGCGCCTTGTTCGCTTCGAAAGCCCCGAGGACGGGCCGGCCGATCCATGAGAACGGCGGCTCAAGTCCCAGGATCAAGGCGATCGTGGGGGCCGTATCGAATATGTTCACCGGCTGTTCGATCAGCTTGTCCTTGATGATCCCCGGACCGGAGATGATCCAGGGCACCTCGACCTCGATCATGCTTTCGCCGCCGTGCCCGCGCCCCGTCCCGCCGTGATCGACGACGGCCAGGACCGTCGACCGGCCTCCCCAGTCCGTCTTGCCGAGCGCGTCCAGGAGCTCGCCGACCTTGGTATCGACCTCGGCGCAGGACCGGTAGAACTCCTCGGAGTCATAACCGAATTCGTGGCCGACATCGTCCGGGTGCCCGACATACAGGAAAGCCAACTGGGGCCGTTTCTCGAGGATATAGGGAATGGCCTTGGCGAATGTCTCGGGATAGGTCTTGCTGAAATCGACCCGGCTCACGACCTTGTTGTTGAAGAGGTTGGCCAGAGCGTCCCAATCATAGAAGACCGCGGTTTCGGCACCTGGCATCTGCCGGCGAATGAGGGTGAAGATGGAGGGGAAGAAGCCATCTTCGTCCTTGTCCGTAGGCATGATATTGAACCGGTCCACAAGCCAGGAGTTCGAAGTCATCCCATGCTGCTCAGGTCCGGCCCCTGTCAGGATGGAGCCCCAGGAAGGCGAGCTCACCGTCGGCATGACGCTTCTCGCCTTGAGCGAGAGGGCGCCTTGCCGGGCCAGCCTTTTGAGGTTCGGGGTCCTGGCCGCCTGAAAGGCCCCGACCCCCATGCCGTCGATCCCGATGAGGATGACGTGCCGGTCCATGTCCGGTCCGGCCGACTTTTTCCGGCACCCGACCGAACCTAAGGTCCCCGTCACGGCGATCCCAAGAACCAGAACAAGAGCGCGGTTTATTTTCATGTCACCTGCTTTCATCAGACGCCTCGCCGGCGATCATCCGGTTTTTTCCATTGACCGTCGGGCCCGTCCGCCTTTGCCTGTTCGACCTCCCGGGCATATCCGCCGGAAGTTTTCGTCCATGATTTTTTTCGCCTTTCTTGCTTTTCCGACCTGTCTAGCCTATTTAGCCTGTCTAATGTGAACGCAATAAACAAAGTTATAATGTGAGGGCGGCATTCCGTGCCGCTCAAAGCGGGATGTACCATGAATTATTCGTTTCTATTAGCTCTTCCTGATATATCCCAGCGCCTGCATCGCCGCAACACAACCCTCCCCCACGGCCGAAGCGATCTGGAGACCGCCACAGGTCACATCGCCGGCGGCGAATACGCCGGGGAGGTTCGTCCTCTGGGAGCGGTCCACCGCGACGCAAGACTTATGGTCGAGGGTGAGGCCGGCCCGGCTGAAAAATGGCGCCGTTGGGATTTCCCGGAAGATAAATACCCCCGCAACGGCCAGCTCTTCCCGGACGCCCTCTTTCTCGAGGATGATCTTTTCGACGCGCTTCTCACCGACGATCTCCCGGACTTCGGCCCCGATGTGGACATGAACGCCCTTCCGAACAAGGTCGTCGGCCTCGGCCCGCGCCCGGTCTGTTCCCTTGGCCCCGGGGACCCAATGGACCCGGCAGCCCATCTGGACGAGGGCCTGGAGGTCCTCGAGGGCCTCTTCGGAGTGCCCATATGCGACGACGTCGGCACCCCTGTAGAGCGGACCATCGCAGGTCGCGCAATAGCTCACGCCGACGCCCGTAAGTCGGTCCTCGCCGAGGATCATCCGCTCCTTGGAAAAAGGTTTGCCCGTGGCGATGATGATCGCGCCGGCCTCGATGATGGCATCCTTTGTCGTGACGTACTTAGGGTCGGAGTCGAAGCCGAAAGCGATGGCGTCGCCGGCGACGAATTGAACTCCGAAATGAAGGGCGTGGGCCCTGAACTTCCCGAGGAGGTCCAGGGAGTTGATGGACGGAAAGCCGGGGTAGTTCTAGATCTCGTAACCCAACGCCAAGCGCGAGGCCGCCCGGCCTTCCAGGATAACGGTCGTCTTGCCCGCCCCGGCGCCGTAGATCCCCGCCGTCAAGCCCGCGGGGCCGGCGCCTATGACGAGGATGTCCGCCTTGATGTTATTCAGCATGAATCTCCTCCTCGGCTATTATGGGGTCAAACCTACTCTTTTGACAAGACTGTCAAAAGAGTAGGTTTGACCCCAACTTCAATCGTCGGCGACGCCTTTAGGGTGCAGCCGAAGCAGGAAGCGCTGTTGTAGGAATATCCGGAGACCTCATGGTGATGCGAATCAACAGTCGCCTTGTTATGGGTGTGGCAGTCCGTGCAACTGAACTCGCGGAAGTTACTCGTCAAATGACACTCCGTACAGCTGAATCCCCCGTGTTTCCCCGACTTGATAGGGAAGTCGTGCTGGAAGACGGCCTGTGACCATGCCTTGTGCGCGGGATAATGACAGTTCTCGCAGGTCGTCGGGAACCCGCTTGCCCTGTGGTTGGGGTCTGTAGTGGCGTTATAGTCCGCGGCGTGGCAGCCGTAACAATCCTTCGGCAAGTCATAGCCCTTGCTGTGGCAATCGGAGCAGGCCAGCGATGTGTGCGCCCCTTTCAAAGCGAAGAATTGATTGTGATTGAGGCTGGCGCCTTCCCAGGTCTTGGCCGCATCGCCATGGCAAGCGACGCAGTCCGTCGGGAATTTCGCCGCCCTGTGGTCGGGGTCCGTGGTGGAATTGTAATCGTTGAGGTGACAGGCGACACAGTCCGAGGACGTCCCTTCGTAC
>CAZSMW010000323.1:0-3537 GCA_964607985.1 uncultured Eubacteriales bacterium | reverse complement strand
GTTGGGCATCGACCTCGTTGAGATCAACACCGGTAGATTCGCCGACCTCAGACCCGGCATCGCCCGTGACGAAGCCCTCGCCCAAATCATCGAGGCCGCGGAGTACGGCCGCGGGCTTGGCCTGGAAGTCCACGCCGGGCACGGGCTGGACTATCACAACGTCTTGCCCATCGTCGCCATCCCGCAGATTTCGGAGCTCAGCATCGGGTTCTCCATCGTCGCCCGGGCCGCCATCGTGGGCCTCGACAAGGCGGTCAGGGAGATGAGGGTCCTCGTCGAAAAGAGGTAGGGCCGATGGACATTCGGGTCGACATCGAACGGCTCAAGGCGGACATCGAGGCGCTCGGTCGTTTCGGGCAGGACTCGAAAGGGGGTATCAGCCGTCCTTCCTTCAGCCGGGCCGACCTCGAAGCCCGGGAGTGGCTCAAGAAGCGGATCACGGAGGCGGGGCTGGCCTTCCGTCAGGATGGGGCGGGAAATATCTTCGGCCGCGCCGGCGGTCCCGGACGGACTGTCATGGCCGGCTCCCATATTGATACCGTGATCAACGGCGGCCGGTTCGACGGCTCGGTGGGCGTTCTGGCAGCACTTGAGTGCCTGAGGCGGTTCAAGGAGGAGGGCGTCCCGCTCTCGAAACCCGTCGAAGTCGCGTCGTTCACCGACGAGGAAGGAAACCTCGTCGGGGATTTCCTGGGAAGCCGCGCGTTCATGGGCTTGCTTAACGAAGGTGAGGTCCGGCACGGCAGGACGCAATTCGGACCGGTCCTGGCCGAGGTCCTCAAGGGGACGGAGTTCACGATCGACGGCATCCTCAAAACCCACAAGCTGAAACCGGAACTCGAAACCTACGTGGAACTCCATATCGAGCAGGGCCCGATCCTCGAAACCGAAGAAGTGCCCATCGGGCTCGTCGAGGCCATCGCCGGCAAGCGGTATCTTTGGTGCTCGTTCACCGGGAACGCCGCCCACGCGGGCACGACTCCGCTCGAGCTCCGGCAGGATGCCTTCCTGGGGCTGGCCGATTTCGCCCTGAAGGCCACCCGGCACGTGGCCGCGGTTCACTACGGAAGCATGGTGACCATCGGCAAGGTGGCTGTCCATCCGGGCGCCTTCAGCATCGTTCCGGGACGGGCGGAATTCTCGCTCGATTTCCGGAGCACGTCCGGGGAGACCCTCCGCGACCTGGAAAAAGAGCTGTCGGAGATCGCCCGGGATATCGCCTCGACCCGGGGCTTGAGCTTCGCCTCGAAGCTCGTGGACGCGACGGAGCCCGTGAAAGTCCCCGAGAAGCTGCTGAAGCTTATGGAACAGGAATGCGTGACGCTCGGCTATCCGTTCCTTCGGCTTCCGAGCGGGGCCGGACACGACGCCCAGATTCTGGCCGGCGGCTGCGATTCCGGCATGATCTTCATTCCCTGCCTGGACGGGATCAGCCACGCGCCCGAAGAGGCCATCCGGTGGGAAGACCTTGAGAAGGGCGCCAACCTCCTGCTCAAGACCCTGATCAGGCTCGCGGGTTGAGGGACGCCCAAAATTACCGATTTGCGGGACGCCATCCGCCGGCGTTTCCCGATCCATTGATAAAAAGCCCGTATTCAGGGATCGTCCGGCCCCGGCCGCGAACTTCTGGCCTTCTTTTTATCGGCCTGATGGCGCTTATCCGCGAGCATCTTTTCCTTGGCCCTCTTTGACCTCTTCCTCTTTTGGCGGCGGACCTTGGCGATCCGCTGCTCCACCTCGCTCTTCTTCCCCAGGATGATCCTTTCGATCTTATCGGCGAGCGTCCGGCGGGCGATGAAGCGGTTGAGCGACTGATAGCGCTCTGTCTGGCATTTCACCTCGACCCCGGAGGGGACGTGCTTGAGCCGGACGCACGTCGCGACATTGTTGACGTTCTGGCCGCCGTGGCCGCCGGAGCGAATGAATGTTTCTTCGATATCCTTTTCGAAGATTCCGAGGCCCTCCATCCGGAGGCGCAGGGCCTCTTCCTTGTCCTGGGTCACATTGAAGAATGTCATTCCCCTGTCCTTTCGATCAAATCCATTTTCGGGAAATGACAGAAGATTGTCAACAAAGACATCGCCCAATTCCGGGGATCCCGGACGGCGGCCTACTTCTTTTTCTTCTTCCCGTAAACCAGGTACTTACCGCAGTTCTCGCAGACGTAGATGTCGTTGCTGTCTTCGATGGCCGAGTACATCTGGGTCGAGATATTGATGTTGCAGCTCTGGCAGACGCCGTCCACAACCTCGGCCACCGCGAACCCATACCTCTCCATCAGCCTGTCGAAGCGCGTGAGCAGGGATACGTCAAGTTCCTCGCGGATAAGGCTGGAGTGCTTGTGGAGCTCCTTCTGCTGGTTCTTCGCCGCTCGCCTCTTCTTCACCTCGAGGTCCTGCAGCTTCTTGAGGAGGCTGGCCCGGCTGATAATCTTGTCCTCGTAGTGAGGGAGCAGAAGTTCGATCTCCGAGAGGACCTTGCAGAGATCGTTCTTGTCGCGGGCCTGAAAGAGCCTCTGGCGGAACTCGGGCCTGATCAGAAAGCGGGCCAGACCGGCAAACAGATGGTTGAACAGTCCGGGGAGGGTGGGGTTCCAGACGACAAGGATGATGAGATGGACCTTCTTGCTGTCGACGGCATCGAAGGGGATGCCCTTCTCCGACCGTCCGACGGCAATGGCGATATCGCCTCCGGTATCGACCCGGGCGTGGGGAAGGGCGACGCCCTCTCCGATGGCCGTGGTCTCAAGATTCTCGCGGTCGATGATCCGCGTGAGGGTGAGCTTCTTGTTGACGACGAGCTTCTGCTTGACCAGAATGTCCAGGAGCTCCTCGATGGCTTCGACCTTGTCCTTGGTCTTGAGATCGAAGACGATCTGGGAAGGTTTCAGAAAGTCAGAAAAAGAAGAACTTTTGTGAAAGTCTTTGCTCTCCATTGAGCGCAATTCTAACACAAATAAATTATTTTACAAGCCCGGAAGCCGGACTTTTTCTGCGAAAGGCGCTGTCCGGCTTAAATTGCGGCGGATCGGGCCTTTCCTGGAGAAGCCTGATGATCTCCTGGGCCCAATGGATGATATCGAGGGTGCCCCGGTAATCCCAATCGTCCCCGATCTCGTCGGTGACCTTGTGGTACCTCGAGTTCCGGTATTCCTCGAACTTCCGATGGACAAACCCTTTGTCCGCCCCCTTCGAAACGATGCCCTGGTGGAGCCAGACGGCCGGGATCCCGGCCCGGGCGAAGCTCACCTGGTCGGAGCGGAAGAAGAACCCGAGCTCACCCTTCCTCTCCGGCGTGTACTTGAGGCCAAGGGCCTCGGCCGCCTGCCGGCAGACCTCATCCAGGTCGGAGTGCCGGGCGCCGATGGCGAACACGTCCTCTGTTTCCCCCCAGACGTTGGTCATCTCGAGGTTGATGTCGGCCAGGACGGAGGACTCCGGGAACGGCAGGTGGCGGGCGAAGTGGTCCGACCCGAGCATGACATGTTCCTCGGCCGTCACCGCCGCGAAGACCAGGTTGGCCTTGAGGGCTTCGGGC
>CAZSMW010000322.1:0-2613 GCA_964607985.1 uncultured Eubacteriales bacterium | reverse complement strand
AGCGATCCCACCCGAAATTGCCGATAGGATACTTTCTTCTTAAGAGATAAAGTCGACCTCTGGTGATACTCGGAATTCCCGGGACACGACACCAATTCCAGAGAATTGGTTCATGTCCCGGAATTCCGACTCAGGTCCTATCGGCAATTTTGGGTCCCACTCAATAGTTGGACATTGTCGCCGGAACCCCGATATAATGGGGCCTGAATTGGGAGGCAAAATGTCCCGTGAAGAAGACCTGCTCAAATGCCTGGAGTTACTTCAGGATATGGGCCTCAAGAGCGACTCGATCACGGCCGTCAAACATATCCCGGCCCAGGAGGCCCGGTTCGCGGACTACCCCGACGATGCGGACCCGGCCGTCGTCAACGCCCTAAAGGGAAGAGGGTACTCACGCCTTTATTCCCACCAGCGCAGTTCCTGGGAGTCCCTCAAGCAGGGCAAGAACGTGGTTATCGTTACACCCACGGCCTCCGGAAAGACCCTCTGCTACAACCTGCCTGTCCTGGATGCCATCGTGCGCAATCCGTCGAGCCGGGCCATCTACCTCTTCCCGACCAAGGCCCTCTCCCAGGACCAGCGGGCGGAGCTCGACGACATCACGAAGCTCATCTCTTCGGAGGTCCGGATCTTCACCTACGACGGCGACACGCCGCAGGACGCGAGACGGGCCATCCGGGCCCAGGGACACATCGTCCTGACCAATCCCGACATGCTCCACAGCGGCATTCTCCCCCACCACACAAAGTGGATCAAGCTCTTCGAGAACCTGAAGTACATCGTCATCGACGAACTCCACAACTACCGCGGCATCTTCGGCAGCCACCTGGCCAACATCCTGAGGCGCCTCAAACGGATCGCGAATTTCTACGGTTCGAACCCCCAGTTCATCCTGTGCACGGCAACCATCGCCAATCCCGTCGAAGTGGCCGGGAAGATGATCGAAGCCCCGGTGGCCCTCATCGACGACAACGGCGCCCCGCGCGGCGAGAAGTACTTCGTCTTCTACACGCCGCCCATCGTCAACGAGGCCCTGGGCATCCGACGTTCCTACGTCAACGAATCGCGCCGAGTGGCCTCTCTTTTCCTCAAGAACGGCCTCCAGACCATCGTCTTTGCCCAAAGCCGCCTGATCACCGAGGTCCTGCTCACCTACCTCAAACAGGACATCGAGAGGACGATCAAAGACGAGGGCCTTATCCGCGGCTATCGCGGCGGCTACCTGCCCCTCAAAAGACGGGAAATCGAGAAGGGCCTGCGCGATGGCAAGATCCTGGGGGTCGTTTCCACGAACGCCCTCGAGCTGGGGATCGACATCGGAACTCTGGACGTCGCCGTCCTGGCCGGATATCCCGGGACCATCGCCTCCACCTGGCAGAGGGCCGGACGCGCCGGCCGCAAGTCGGGGAAGTCGGCGGCGGTCCTCGTCGCATCAAGCTCCCCCCTCGACCAGTTCATCGTCCACCACCCGGACTACTTCTTCACCCGGTCGCCGGAGATGGCCCTCATCAACCCGGACAACCTATCCATCCTGGTCAGTCACATCGAGTGTGGGGCGTTCGAGCTGCCGTTCCAGGAAGAGGAGAGGTTCGGGACGGCCGAGATCGGCGAAATCCTCAAGTTCCTTGAAGAAGAGAAACTCCTCCATCACTCCAAGGACAAATGGTACTGGACATCGGACGCCTACCCTGCCGACGGGGTCAGCCTGCGGAGCATCAGCTCGGACAACTTCGTCGTCGTGGACACGACGGCAAAGGCCCGGGTCATCGCCGAAGTGGATTTTTCGTCGGCCCTGACGACGCTCCACCCCAAGGCCATCTACCTCTGCGAGGGCGAACAGTATTTCGTCGAGAAGCTGGACTACGACCAGCGCAAGGCCTACGTCAAGAGGACGGATGCCGACTACTACACGGACGCCATCGACTACACCAAGATCAAGATCCTCGACGTCTTCGGGAAGGCCGAACTCGGGCACTGCCGTGTCTCCCACGGCGAGGTCCACGTGGCCACCCAGGTCGTCGGGTTTAAGAAGATCAAGTTCCATACGATGGAGAACGTGGGGGCCGGCGACCTCAGTCTGCCCCAGAACGAGATGCACACGACGGCCTGGTGGCTGACCGTCCCCTCGGACATCCTCCAAGCCCTGCCCTACACCCCGGAGCAGCGGGTCAACGGTGTCTTCGGACTGGCTTATCTCCTCCACCACGTCTCGCCGCTGTTCATGATGTGCGACATCCACGACGTCGGGGTCTCCATCGGCGACAACGCCACGGGCGAATCCCTGCCCCCGCGCGACGCGGCCTCGCGCCTTTCCCAAAGGGAAGATTTCCCGATGGTCCCGGAGGAGGATTTCGAGCCCAACATCTTCATCTACGACAATTTCCCCGGCGGGATCGGATTGAGCCCCGCCCTCTTCCTCCTGGAAAGAAGACTCCTGGAGCACGGCCTGAAGACCATCGAGGTCTGCCCCTGCAAGGACGGCTGCCCTTCCTGCGTCGGCCCGACCAAGGAAAGCGGGAAGCTGGCCAAGCAGGTCGCCTGGGATATCCTAAAAAAACTCCTTTGATAAGATGGCCGAATTTTCCCAAGCCGGTTCCAGCTTTAAATCAAATG
>CAZSMW010000321.1:0-1941 GCA_964607985.1 uncultured Eubacteriales bacterium | reverse complement strand
CGGTCGCGACCGCCCCCAGCGCGATCAAGGCGGTCCTCTTTCTTTTATTCATCTCGTTTTTCTTTCAAGCGGCCACTTCCCGAGTCCCGGGTCCATGATGTAGTATATCAAAAGCCCTCAATAACGGGAACGGCCCCTCATATTGCCGATAGGATTCTTACTTCTCAAGTGATGACGCCGACTTTGGGTGAGACCCGGTGCTTCAGCGGATATACCCGAGACTGCGCAGGTCCTCGTCAGCTCTTTTTTTCTGTTCCTCGTTGAGTTCGATCTTCCCTTTGTTCCCCTCCCTTTGGCGGGTCGCTGCGGCATGCAGGAACCGGTCGGCTTCGCTGAGCAATTGCCGAAGGACCGGATGGTTGCGGCCTGCCAGATTACGGGTTTCTCCAAGGTCCCGCCGCAGGTCGTAAAATTCCATCTTTTCGAAGGGGAAGGGCAATCCCACGTGGGTGTAAGATATCTTTCCGGAAGGGTTATAGATCAGCTTGTATTCACCCTTGACGGCGGCGGCGATCTTCGAATCGTCGGCTTCGGCATAGAGGACACGTTCGCGGAACGGCTCCCGGCGGCCGTTCAGAAGTTCCAACAGCGAGAGCCCCGAGAAACGGCCGGGATCAGGGGGACCAGCATAATATTGCTGGATCGTGGGGAGGATATCGATGAGGGAAACATTTTCGTCGACCACCCGCTTCCCTCTCTGGTGTGGGAACTTGACAAGGAGCGGAATTCTCAGGGCCGAGTCATAAAGGGACGGACTGTGATAGAAGAACTTGTGATGGTCATAGAGTTCTTCTCCATGGTCGGCCGTGACGATGATCAGCGTTTCGTCCCATGATCCCCTCTGTTTGATGTCATCGAAGAACTTTTTGAGGAGAGAATCGACATAATAGAGCGCGCCGCCATAGAGGCGACGGACGGCCGCGATGTCCTCGGGACCGCAAGGTTCCCGCCCGAGCATCATATCGTTGGTTTTATACCTCCGGTAGAGGTAACCCGGATTTTTCTGTTCAATGATCTTCATGACCCATTCCGGAGGGGCGTAGTTGTCATGGCACCCCCACAGGTGATACCAGTGGAAGAAGGGGGCATCGGCCGGCTCCGAAAGTCTTTTCCTGGCGAAATCGAGGATCTTGGCGTCGTCTTTGAAGAAATGGTGCTTCTCCTCAAACCCTGGGATGTTCAGGGGATACGCGTTGGCCGTGATCGAAAACGTATCAAAACCAAGGCCGCGCATCAGCGTGCCGATAGACCCCCCGGCCGTCTCTAGATACGTCCGGTTTTGAGTTACCCCATGCTCGTATGGGTACTTTGAAAGATGTAAAGCGGAGAGGGCCGGCCACGTGGCGGCTTCGACCGTCCTGGCGTTTCTGAAAATAACGGCATTTTCCGAGAACCGGTCGAGCTCCGGCGAAAAGCTTCGGTCCGGCCGGTGTCCGGAGAGCGTGCGGTAGACGCCGAGGTAATCGCTGCGCAGGGCGTCGATGCTGATGATCAGCAAGGGACTCGGCGAGGGGGCCGTCGAGGCCGTCACGATGCGCGGGACCGTGATGCCGGCGTCCACGGCCGCTCGCGCCCCGGCGCCGTCCGCTTCGGTGGACGCTCCGAATTCGATCTCCGCGCCCGCAGGCAGGGACACTTCGACGTCATAGTGGCTTTCGAGAGTCCCGGAAGGTTTTTCCCGCAGGGTCTCGCGGACAAGCGTATTCTCCCGGCCGCCGCTCCCGGAAGCGGTCACAACGAACCTGAAGGGAGGGAGATCCGCCTTCTTATCCGCGCATGCGTAGAAGGAGACCTTCAAGCGGCCGCGAGCGGGGCGATCGAGCTTCCAGCGCAGGTTCGCCTGTCCCGGACCGAGCCGCAGCAGGTACCGGTTGTCGGCAAGGAAGAAGCTCCGATCGCTGAGATCGGCGGGCTTCAGGACAGGCGACACCTGCTCCGCCC
>CAZSMW010000320.1:0-3682 GCA_964607985.1 uncultured Eubacteriales bacterium | reverse complement strand
CGCCCATCTGTCCATGCCGGCCAAAGAGAGCGCCGCGTTATAAAGGGCATCAAAATATTTGGGGTCGATTTTCAACACCCCCTGTGCGGCCTCCAGGGCCTCAGGTAATCTCACGGATTTCATATAGAACAGGCTCAGCCTGCCCAGGATGATGAGATTGTTGGGGATCCTTTTGTTTCCTTCCTCGAGGACGGCCAGGCCCTTGTCAACCTTCCCCATTTTTTGGTAGAGGAGGGCAAGGTAGACATAGTTCCAGGCAACGTCCGGACTGAAGGAAAGCACCCTCCTGTAATATTCCTCAGCTTTGGCATAATTTCCATCGTATTCATATTTATGGGCAAAGACAATGACGCTGTACTCATCGGTCTTGTCTTTGGGATCCGGAAGCGGCTTGCCGGAAGTGCTCTGCAAAGCCACTCCTCCAATATAGCCCAGGGCGGCCAATCTCTCCTGCTCTTCCAGGCTCAATCGTTTTCCTCCGGCCTGGGTCTTGGAGGTATACTTATCGATCATCGATTTCAGGCTGTTTTTCATCTGGCCGGCGACTTTTTCCTCTTTGCGGAAAAGGTTGGTCTCTTCTTTTGGGTCCTTGGCCAGGTCGTATAATTCCGGCTTGGGAGCCTGAATGTATTTCCAATTCCCATCGATGACGCCGATGAGCTCGGACCAGCCATAGTATTCGGGCGGCATATAGGTTTCAATATAAGTCGAAAGGTCGGGCTTTTTTTTGCCCTTGAGGTGAGCCAGCAGGCTCTCGCCCTGGATCTGCGGGATAGGCTGGATCTTGAGCATATCCAATATGGTGGGCATGATGTCAATCAGCCTCACCCTTGAGTTGACAACAAGTCCCTTGGGGATGTATTTCTCGGCATTAAATATCAGCGGGACCTTGAGCGTGGAATCATATATGAAAAGCCCATGGTCGATTTCGTTCTTGTCCCCCAGCGCTTCGCCGTGGTCGCCGACAATGACGATGAGTGTTTGATCCAGAAGATTCTGTTCTTTCAGCTTCTCGATGGTTTTGCCTAAATAAGAATCCATAAAGGCGATCTCGCCGTCATAAGGCCGGTCGGCAAACTCCTCCTTAAAAGGAGAGGGCGGCCTGTAGGGAAGATGGGGATCATAGTAGTGAAGCCAGCAAAAAAATTTCTGCCGCGAGTTTTTTTCAAGCCAACTCCAGAATGAAGCGGAGGTTTTGTCAGCGGTCCTTTCCGACTGGAAGCTCTTGACGTATTCATCGGCCAAGAATGAGTCGTCATAATCATCAAAACCCTGGTCCAGACCATAACGCGAGTCCACGGAAAAAGCGCTCACAAAAGCGGCCGTCTTGAATCCTTTAGCCTTGAATATTTCGGCCAGGGTCTCAAAATCCGAGCTCAGGCTGTAAAAGCCGTTGTTGTGCACCTGGTGGGCGACAGGGTAAGTGCCTGTCATCAGCGAAGCGTGAGAAGGAAGGGTCAGCGGGACCTGGCAGTAAGTATTCGTGAACCTGACTCCGTTGGCGGCGAGAGAATCCAGCGTCGGGGTTTTCGCCTTCTCGTACCCATAGCAGCCCAGACGGTCGGCGCGGATGGTGTCCAAAGTCACGAGGATCACATTGAGGTCGGGGTTTCTTTTGACCCGGTCTTTGGGCTTAAGGACAAAGAGAAAAAGCGCCCCGCCGATAATGACAACAAGAACCGGAATCAGGATATAGATTCCTTTATTCTTTTTATTTATCTGAGGAGTAACTTTTTTCGCTCCTTTAGCCGGCTCATGAGCCGGCGCGGGCGCCTGAATGACCGGCCTTTTTTTCTCGGGCCTTCTTTTTTTCTTCTTGCTCATAAACGTCGGCAACCTATTTTATTGAAAGGACGCGTTTACCGGCAACTATTATAAATCAAAACGCAAATTCCGCAAGCTATCTGATGGCGATGAGGACTTCGTGCCTGACAAACTCGCCCGCGTCGCCCTCCAGCCCAAGAAGTCCGCGGACCAGTGAGAGAACGAGCCCCGCCGAAAAGTCCATGCCTCCACTGGCATGGCAGAAGAGCATCGCGACATAATAGCCCCAACTGGAAAAACCCTTGGCCGCAAACTCGGCGCCGGGCTGCCGGACGAGTCGTTCAAAGTCCGGCCGCGGAAAAACGGATGGTAATCGGCTGAAAAGGCTGCTATATTTATTCATGTTACGGAGGGAATATGAATTATAAAAAAATCTTTTTGGGACTCGTCATCGTCGCGGCGGTTTTGATTCTCAATCAGAAGAATGCGTCTTCGGCCGCCGCATTTGACTATGACTTGCTGATCAAAAACGGCAAGGTCTTTGACGGCTCGCTCAAACCCGCCTTTCAGGCGGACGTCGGAGTGAAGGATGGCCTCATTGTCAAAATCGCAAGATCAATCAGCGGCACGGCAGCTCAGGTTATTGACGCCAAGGGATTGTCTATTATGCCGGGCTTCATCGATCTCCACACGCATGTCGAGGTCGGGATGGACGCCCTCGAAAACAGGTCCTGCCTGAACTTCCTGACACAAGGAGTCACAACGGTCACCGCCGGCCATTGCGGATACAGCCCTTGGATCCTTTATGAGAAGCCGGAAGACCAGATGAATCGGCTTTCCAAAGAGGGGATAGGCCCCAATATGGCCATGCTTATCGGCTTTGGGGAGGTGAGACGGATAGCCGTCGGAGAGGACGAGAGAAAGCCCACGCCCGAAGAAATGGAAAAAATGAAGGCCCTAGTCAAGGAGGCGATGGACCAGGGGGCGTTCGGAATGTCGACGAGCTTGGACTATGTGCCCGGGAGATACGCTGATACGAATGAGGTCGTTGAGGTCGCAAAGGTCATCGCTCCTTATGGGGGGATTTACGATACCCACATGCGCAAAGAGGAAGGGAAGCTCATCGAGGCCATCAAAGAAGCCATCGAGATTTCCGAGCGGGCGGGTGTGCCAGCGAACATTTCCCATTTTAAAGTCGGAGGAAAAAAATACTGGGGGCTTTCTAAAGAGGCCTGCGCGTTGATTGAAAAGGCAAGAGCCCGGGGGCTCAAAATCACGGCCGATCAATATCCTTATCAATACGCCGGGAAAGGGGCAGACCGGGACCTCATTCCGGAAAAAGTCTGGTTTGAAAAAGACGATCCGAACAGATTGACTAAAAAGGATATTCTGGACCTTTATGATCACCTTCGGGATTCCGAGCTCATCGATCTCTATTCCAAAGTCACGCCCTATTTTCCGCTCTCGGAAAAACACCGGCAGTTTCTCGCGGAACTGCCCAGGAAACGGCTGGTCAGCCTAGTCGCCCAATCCGTGCGCTTTCCAATGTATTTGAGGATGGGTGTCGTGGATATCTTTGAGTTCCAGGGAGTCGATGCGGGAGATGTCAGGCAGAGGGCGGCATTTTTGAAGAGATGGAATGACCCCGAAGTCGGCAAGAAAATGCGCAAGGATATGAAGGAATTTATCGATGAGGCCGGAGCCGAGAACGTCATGATCGAGGTCTGCGTTGAACAGGAGCTCGAAGGAAAGTCTCTCCAGCAAATCGCCGCTCAGAGAGGGAAGCCGGTCGAAGAAACGGCCGTTGAGCTCGGACTTATGGGGGCCAAAATTGTCTCCCTCGAAATGGGGGAAGATGATATCGAATATATCATGAAACAGGATTATGTCGCAACCGGGAGCGACGGCGACGCGCCGT
>CAZSMW010000319.1:0-5344 GCA_964607985.1 uncultured Eubacteriales bacterium | reverse complement strand
CACTTCATGAAGGATGCCAACACCCCAAGCTCCAACCGGAGCCTGCGCATCCCGCTCGACGACGACAGGGACGGACTCGTCGATGAGGACTTCCCCGAAGACCTCGATGGCGACGGCAATATCTGCACGATGCGGAAGAAGGACCCCTTCGGCATGTTCAAGACCGATCCTGAAGACCCGAGGCTTATGGTCCGGATAAAGCCTGGAGAGAAGGGCGAATGGGCCCTGCTCGGCGAGGAAGGGATCGACAACGACGGCGACGGCCTGATCAATGAAGACGGTGAAGGGTACGTCGACCCCAACCGGAATTGGGGTTTCGACTGGGCGCCGGAATACGTCCAGAGTGGCTCCGGGGAGTATCCTTTTCAGGCCGTCGGTCTGAAAGCGCTGGCGCTTTGGACCCAGGCGAAAACCAACATCTGCATGGCGTGGACGTTCCACAATTTCGGAGGCATGTACCTGCGCGGGCCGAGCCGCAAGGGCCTCGGCGAATATCCTCAGGGAGACGTCGCGGTTTACGATTACATCGGAAAGCAGGCCGAGCGGATCACGCCCGGCTACAAGTATATGATCAGCTGGAAGGACCTCTATACGACCTACGGTTCCTCGGATGAATGGCTGATCCAGAGCATCGGAGCTTACACGTATGTCGGCGAGGTATTCCAGCCCGAAAGCGAGACCTTCAAGACCCGGGGCGAGAAAACAACCCGGCCGGCCGAAGAGGGCGAAGAGGGTCCGATGTCGTTTCTGATGGGAGGCACGACGGACCGCGAGCGCCTGAAATACAACGACAACCTGACCCAGGGCGAGCTCTACAAGCCTTGGAAGCCATTCAAGCACCCGACCTATGGCGACACGGAGATCGGCGGCTGGGTCAAGATGAGCTCCCGCCTGTCCGCTCCCTTCATGATGCCGGACCTGGTCCACCGCAATGCCATGGCCGTCATCTTTTCGGCCAAGCACACGCCGGAAGTGACCATGGACGTGACCGAGGTCAAGAAGATCGATAAAGATCTCTACCGTGTGCGGACCCGATTGGTGAACGGCAAAGCCATGCCGACCATGAGCTACCAGGCCCAGCGGACCAAGCTCTATCCCAAGGATACGCTCAAGGTCTCGGGCGGGAACGCGAAAGTCGTGGCCGGGGGCGTCCTGACCGACTCTTACCTGGACCAGGTGAACTACAAGAAGGTTCGGCCCGAGCTCCAGTTCCTGGTTGTCTCCGGCTTCGGGAAAACGGAGCACCAGTTCCTGATCGAAGGAAAGGGAGAGATCACCGTCCGTTACGAATCCCGGCACGCCGGGAAGCTGGAGAAGATAATCAGGTTGGAATAGCGATCGATTTCGGGGGCGAAACAGGATTCGCCGTCGGGCCGAAGGGCGCCTCAGCTCTCCAGGACCTTGGCGATGGCGCAGACCCGGTCCTTGTCCTCGAGGTTGATGATCCGGACGCCCTGGGTGGCCCGGCTCAGCGACCGGAACTGGGTGGTCTTGATCCGGATGACCTTGCCCTCCATCGTGATGATCAGCAGTTCCTCCTCGGCGACGCCGACGATGGACAAAGCGTTGCCGATCTTGCCGCCGACTTTGAGATTGAGAACGCCCTGGCCGCCGCGCCGGTGCCGCGGATACTGGCTGATCTCCGTTTTCTTCCCGTAGCCGCGTTCGCTGGCCGTGAACACGAAGCGATCGTCGTCCTTGGCCACGATCATGCCGATGACCGCGTCCTTGGGTTTCAGGCGGATGGCCTTGACCCCGGCCGCCTGGCGGCCCATGGGACGGACATCGCTCTCCTTGAAGCGGATGGCCCGGCCGAGCTTGGTGCCGATGATGATATCGTTCTTGCCGGAGGTCAGCCGGGCCATGAACAGCTCTCTCTTGGGCTGGATGGTCATAGCCAGGATGCTGCCCTTCCGGACGTTCTTGAACTCGCTCAAGCGGGTCTTCTTGATCAGGCCGTTCGTGGTCAGCATGATGACGAACTGGTCCTCAGGGAACTCCTTGACGGCCACGATCGAACGGACCTTCTCGTCCGGGGCGAAGTCGATGAGGTTGATGATGGCCTTGCCGCGGCCGGCCGGACCGACGTCCGGGACCTCCAGGGCCTTAAGCCAGTAGAGGCGTCCTTGGGTTGTGAAAACCAGGAGGTAGCTGTGGGTCGAGCAGATGAAGAGGTGCTCGACCACGTCCTCGGCTTTCATCTCGATGCCCTTACGGCCCTTGCCGCCCCGGATCTGGAAGTGGTAGGAGCTGAGGGACGTCCGCTTGACGTAGCCGGTGGACGTGTAGACGACGGCTACGTCCTCTTCCTTGATTAAATCCTCGGGCCGGAGGTCTCCGACGACCTCGTCCCGGATCTCGGTCCGCCGCTCGTCGCCGTATTCCTCCTTGATTCTCTTGAGCTCATCGACAATGATGTCCAGGACGAGCTTCTCGGAGCCGAGGATCCTCTTCAGCTTGACGATGAGGGCCTTGATCTCTTCATACTCCTGGACAATTTTTTGGCGCTCGAGCTGAGTCAGCCTCTGGAGCTGCATCTCCAGGATGGCCTGGGCCTGGATCGGCGAGAGCTTGAAGCGTTCGATGAGCCCCTTTTTGGCCTCCTCAACGCTCTTGGACGAACGGATGAGCTTGATGATGGCGTCCAAGTGGTCCAGGGCGATCATCAACCCCTCGAGGATGTGGGCCCGGGCTTCCGCCTTTTTCAGGTCGAACTTCGTCCGCCGACGGATGACGTCCTGCCGGTGGGATATGAAGTATTTCATCATATCGGTCAGCGTCAGGACTTTGGGCTGCTTGTCGACGATGGCCAGCATGATGATGCCGAAGGTCGACTGGAGGGCGGTGTGCTTGTAGAGGTTGTTCAGGACGATCTCGGGGAGTTCGCCCTTCTTGACCTCGACGACGACCCGGATGCCTTCCCGGTCGGATTCGTCCCGGAGGTCGGCGATGCCCTCGATCTTTTTGTCGTTGACGAGCTCGGCGGTCGTCTCCAGGAGCCTGGCCTTGTTGACGGCAAAGGGAAGTTCGGTGACGATGATCCGGTCCCTCTCCCCCTTGTCGCCCCGCTCGATCTTGGTTTTGGCGCGGACCTGGATGATGCCCCGGCCGTCGCGGTAAGCGTCCCGGATGCCCTGCTTGTTGAAGATATACCCGCCCGTCGGGAAATCCGGGCCCGGGATGAATTCCATGAGCTTGTCAAGGGAGACGTTCGGGTGCTGGATGAGATGGATGAGGCCGTCAATGACCTCGCCCAGATTATGCGGCGGGATGTTGGTGGCCATGCCTACGGCGATCCCCGAGCTGCCGTTGACGAGCAGGTTCGGGAACTTGGCCGGCAGGACCTCGGGCATCGTCAGGCTCTCATCGTAGTTGGGGACAAAGTGGACTGTGTCCTTTTCGATGTCGGCCAGCAGCTCGCCGGCCAGCTTGGTCATGCGGACCTCGGTGTATCGCATCGCGGCCGGAGGGTCGCCGTCGATCGATCCGAAGTTCCCCTGACCGTCGACCAGGCAGTAGCGCATGCTGAAGTCCTGGGCCATTCGGACCAGGGAGTCGTAGGCGGCCTGGTCGCCGTGGGGATGATATTTTCCGATGACGTCGCCGACGATGCGGGCCGACTTTTTGTAGGGCTTGTTCCACTGCGTCCCCAACTCGTACATCGCGTAGAGGACGCGCCGGTGGACGGGCTTCAGTCCGTCTTTGATATCGGGGATGGCCCGGCCGATGATGACGCTCATGGCGTAGTCCAGGTAAGACCGCTTCATCTCGTCCTCGAGGCCGACGACCGTCACTTCGGCCGCGATCGGGGCGGGCGGCTTCCCGTCCTTCAGGTCCTTCTTTTCGTCCTTGTCCTTATCTTTGGCCATCGTTCTTTCCGCTTCAGATATCCAGGTTCTGCGCCATCAGGGCGTTGTCTTCGATGAATTTCTTCCGCTGTTCGACATCGTCCCCCATGAGGACCGAGAAGATGTCGTCCGCCGTCACCGCGTCCTGGATCGAAACCTTGAGGAGGGACCGGTTCTCAGGGTTCATGGTCGTCTCCCAAAGCTGCTCCGGCGTCATTTCGCCGAGGCCCTTATACCTCTGGATGGAGACGCCCTTCTTTCCCTTTTCATAGAGGTGCTCGAGGAGCTTGCTTTCGTTCTCGACGATCACGGTCTCGGTCCCGGTGATGAGCTCATAGGGAGGCCGGAACTCTTCGAGCTCCCGGATGATCCGGTACAGGTTCTTGTATTCGGTCGAATCGACGAGGCCCAGGTTGACCCTGGACATCGTCGACATCCCGTTCAGCTGGAACTTGACGGCGATGTCGTAGGCCCCGTATTCATCGTCCTGGCTAAACTCCGTGGACAGCCCTTTTTGCTCAATGAGGGACTGGACCTTCTTCATCCGTTTCCGGTCCTTGAGCGTTTCCAACCCTTCGACTTCCTCCCGGACGAGGAGGTCGATGAGGAAGTAGGGATACCCCTTCCTCTCCAGTATCTGGATGAAGTTCTTTTTCTGGACGATCCGAAGGAAGAACTTCCGAAACTTCTCCCCCTCGAAGACCTCCTTGTGGCCCTTGTCCCGGACCTTAAAGTCATCCGAGATCTTCTTGATCAGCCACTTCTCGTAGGCCCTTTCCTCCTTGAGGTACAGGACCTCCCTGCCCCGGGTGATCTTATAGAGCGGCGGCTGGGCGATGTAAAGGTGCCCTTGTTCGATGAGGGGCTTCATCTGCCGGTAGAAGAAGGTCATGAGGAGGGTCCGGATGTGCGAGCCGTCCACGTCGGCGTCGGCCATGAGGATGACCTTGTGGTAACGGAGCTTCTCCAGGCTGAAGTCGGCCTCCCCGACGCTCGTCCCGAGGGCGGCGATGATGACACCGATCTCTTCGCTCTTGAAGATCCTTTCCGTCCGGGCCTTCTCGACGTTGAGGATCTTGCCCCGGAGGGGAAGGATGGCCTGGAACCTCCGGTCGCGGCCCTGTTTGGCCGAGCCGCCGGCGGAATCCCCCTCGACGATGTAGATCTCGGATTCGGCAGGGTCCCGTTCCTGGCAATCGGCCAGCTTCCCGGGGAGCGCGCACGACTCGAGGACGCTCTTCCGCCGGGCGAGTTCGCGGGCCTTGCGGGCGGCGTCGCGGGCGCGGGCCGCGTCCACGGCCTTCTGGATGATCCGCTTGGCGTTGGTCGGGTTCTCCTCGAGGTAGGCCGCCAGTTGCTCGTTGACGAGCGACTCGACGATGCCCTTGACCTCGGAGTTGCCGAGCTTGGTCTTGGTCTGGCCCTCGAACTGGGGGTCGCGCATCTTGATGCTGAGAACGGCGCACAGCCCCTCGCGCGTGTCGTCGCCGGAGATG
>CAZSMW010000318.1:0-2535 GCA_964607985.1 uncultured Eubacteriales bacterium | reverse complement strand
ACGTAATACCGTCCGTGAAAAGCGCCGGTCTTTTCGATCGAAGAGATGTTGAACTGTTCCTCGACAACGCACAGAACAACGTCCTGGCGGTGGGGGTCCGTGCACAACCGGCAGGGATCGACATGGGTGATGTTGTTACAGACGGAGCAATAGAAGATCTTCCTTTTGGCCTCCCGGATGGCTTCGGCCAGACGATCCGCGTCCTCCTGGGGAAGGCCGAGGAAGTAGAAGGCCATCCTCTGAGCGGTCTTGGCCCCGATGCCGGGAATCCGTTTCAGTTCCTCGATAAGTTCGTGGAGGGGTTCAGCGTACTCGAACATCAGAACATCCCAGGGATCTTCAGGCCGGCGCCGAGAGCCCCCAACTTTTGGCCGAGCATTCCGTCGACTTTGGTTGCGGCGTCGTTGAACGCGGCGACGACGAGATCCTGGAGCATGTCGACGTCGTCCTTGTTGACGACCTCTTTTTCGATCCGGATGGAGAGGAGGGCCTTCTGGCCGTCCAGGAGGATGGTCACCATGCCGCCGCCGCTCGTGCCCTCGACGCGCATCTCGGCCAGCTCCTTTTGGAGACGGTCTTGCATTTCTTTGGCTGCTTTCAGCATCTTCTGCATTTCCGCCACGTTTCTCATCGTTCGCTCCTCATAAGGTCCATTCGCGCTTACTCTTTGTTCCTGGGTTTTTTGACCGGATCGACCGAAATAACCTGGGCCTTGAAGGTGTTTATGAAGTATTGGACCGTGGGGTCCTTGAGGACGGCCGCCTTCTCCAGAGAGTCGTCGCGCGGGGCGACTTCATCCTCCCGGTCCAAGAGGCGGAGAACCATCTTTCGTCCGGTCACTGTAGACGCGACGCGCTCGATGAGCGGGGCATCTCTTTTGACCGTATCCAAATAGAACTTCTTATCGCCGGCGAAAAGAACTTCAAGCACGTCTTCCTTGATCTTATAAGACGAACATTCGGCTAGGACGGCGGCCAGGGCCGCTTTTTCTTTCCGGAGCCCTTCCAAAATTCGGGCAAAAGCGTCTTTTGCCTCAGGAGAGGGGCCTGCCGTCGTTTGGCCGGGCTTCGACTGTGTCTTGGAAGGAATATTATCAGGGTGGGGGGACGAAGGCACGGACGGCCCCTCATTGTAGGCTTTCGGTGCAGGCCGGATTCCAGGCGGGGTTTGCATCGAAGGGGCCGATGTCCTAGACTGCCGTTCCATGGCTGTTCCGGGGGGGGCTTGGCAACGGGCCGCGCCCGGACCTGATGTCCCCTGACCCTTCCTGGCATCCTCAAGCTCCAGGATCAGGTCTGCGAGGGGGATAAGCCTCCGAAAGTGGCAGAGCTTGACCAGCAGGGACTCAAGATAGATCCTGGGGTGAGACGAATAGCGAAGCCCCGCCTCACCCTGCTGGAGGGCCAGAAGATAGCGGAGAAATTCTTCCGGGGAGGCCTTCTTGGATTCCTCCGTGAGGCGTCTCATCTCTTCGGCGTTCATGAACAATAAGTCTTGAGGGTTATCCAGGGACGCGGCCAAGAGGAGGTTGCGAAAATGTTCGACCAGGTCCTTGAAAAAGACACGGAGGTCGTGCCCTCCCTCGATCAACCCGTCGACAAGGGCGAAGATGGACCCAGCTTTTTCCTCCAGGATCGCCGAGGAACAGGCATAGAGCAGCTCAGGGCTGATCGTGCCCAGGATCTCCTTGAGATCATCGTCGTTGATGACCTCTCCGCTGAAGGCGACGGCTTGGTCGAGAAGGCTCTGGGCGTCCCTGAGACTCCCTTCAGAGGCATGGGCGATCAGGGCGAGCGCGGAAGGGCTGATCGTGATGCCGTTACTCTTAGAGATGTCCATCAGGTGATTGATGATTTCTTTTTGGGAAATCTTCTTGAATTCGAAGTGCTGGCAGCGGGAGACGATGGTCGCCGGCACCTTGTCAAACGCGGTGGTGGCGAAGATAAACACCGTGTTCCCGGGCGGCTCTTCCAGGGTCTTGAGGAGGGCATTGAACGCCGGTCCGGAGACCTGGTGGACTTCGTCGATGATGATGATCTTATAACGGGAGGAGAGCGGCTTATATTTAACGCTCTCGCGCAAGGAACGGATCTGTTCGATACCGCCATTTGAAGCTCCGTCGATCTCCAGAACATCGATAGAGCGGTCCTCTTTGATCGCACGGCATTGTTCGCACACGTTGCATGGCGTCGGGGTCGGGCCGTTGACGCAGTTGAGGGCCTTGGCAAGGATGCGGGCGGCCGTTGTCTTTCCGGTGCCCCGCATTCCCGAAAACAAGTAGGCCTGCGTGACCCTGTTCGTCCTGATGGCGTTCCGGAGGGTTTGGACGACAGACCTCTGGCCGATCATTTCCTCAAACGTTTGAGGTCTGTATCTGCGGGCGAAAATTTCGTATGACATTTGATAAGATGTTACCAGGAAAGGGATCGTATTCCCTTTTTGCGTAAGGAATATCTTATCACAAATCCCGGAAATTTCAACGATTCATTTCCCTCCCAAAATTGCCGATAGGCTGATTTCTTCTCAAGCGATGAC
>CAZSMW010000317.1:0-11117 GCA_964607985.1 uncultured Eubacteriales bacterium | reverse complement strand
CTCCAGAACGGTCGGTATTCGGCGGAAATCGAGAAGGAACTCAGCCTCTACGACGGAGAAATCCGGTTCGCCGATCGAATGATCGGCGAATTCTTCAAAGAACTAAAAAGGGAAGGCCTCTACAAAGAAACCTTTTTCATTGTCACGGCTGATCATGGGGAGCAATTCATGGAGAGGGGCCAACAAGACCACGGAAAACAGCTTTATATGGAAGAGATCCACATCCCCCTGATCATGAAAAGCGGTGAATCGCCGCATGAGGTCCATGAGACCGTGAGCAACATCGATATCTATTCAACGATCCTTAAGGCCGCGCGCCTTGTGATACCGGAGAATACCCCTTCGATTCCTCTCCAGGACGAGCGTGGACTCCGGAAACGGGCCGGGGTGATGTCGGAGAGCTTTCAAGCGTTCCACTACAAATCCATCATCACGGCTAACGGAAAAAAGCTGATCATGGATTTCGGGTCCCCATACAAACCGGAATATCTGAGCCTTCCGGTTGAGAAAATCATGGCCGGGGCCAAGGTCGTCGGCATTTTTGATCTCGAAAAGGACCCGCTTGAACAAACTCCGCTGAACGATGAAAGGCTGGAGAGAGATCTCCGCGGACGGCTCGAGAAGGAACTCCGCTGGGCTCTGAGCCTGAGGAAACCCGCTCAGAAAGGAAAGATCTCAGCGAAAACACTCGAGGAGTTGAAGTCTCTCGGATATCTGAAGTGACGGATCGTCGGCCGTCCACCCGGCGGCAAAAAAGTGACATCTCCAAGCCGCGACGGTATATTCCCGGTGCGGTTCTAAACCAGGCCGCGAAAAATATTTCATATCGTGGCGTCGAAAGCCTGGATTCATACCCATTCCCCAAGTTCAGGTGCGTGGATCAACGGCAATGGAGAGCCAAATGAAACTCGCTGGGCTGCCAAGGATGTTTCGCCAGCGTCGGCAAAGAGAGACCATCTACTTTGGCACTCGGGAGGTTCGAATAATGGGAGTCCGGTCGGTCCATCATGGCCTGAATTGCTGAATGGCCTCGATGACACGATTTTGTGTGGGTTCGTCCAGCGCGGTGTAGAACGGCAGGCGCAGCAGCCGGTCGCTGATGTCTTCGGTCACCGGGCAATCGCCCTCTTCCCCGTCGAACTTCCGGCCCATGTCCGAGATGTGCAGCGGCAGGTAGTGGAACACCGCCTGGATGCCCCTCTCCTTCAGGAACGCGATCAGCGCCTGCCTCGCCTGCAGGGACGGCAGCAGCAGATAGTACATGTGGTAGCTCTGTTCGCACTCCCAGGGGATGATGGGCTGCCGGATGTGCTGCTCCTCGGCCCACCCCGCCAGGTGCTTGTCATAGGATTCCCAAATGCGTCGGCGCTTGGCTTGGATGTGCGGTCCCCGTTCAAGCTGCCCGTACAGAAAAGCCGCCAGCACGTCCGACATGACATAGCTGGATCCGATATCCACCCACGAGTACTTATCCACCTGCCCCCGGAAGAAGCGGCTTCGGTTGGTGCCCTTCTCGCGAAGAATCTCGGCGCGCTCGATGAACTGCGGGTCGTTGACCAGCAGAGCGCCGCCCTCGCCGCAGGTAAAATTTTTGGTCTCATGGAAGCTCTGAGTTGCCAGACAACCGAACGTGCCGAGAAACCGGCCCTTGTACTTGCCGAACAGTCCGTGCGCATTGTCCTCGACGACCGCAACGTTGTGGCGACGGGCGATGTCCAGGATCGCATCCATCTCACATCCGACACCGGCGTAATGCACCGGCGTGATCGCCTTCGTCCGCGGCGTGATCAGCGCCTCGAGCTTCGTCTCGTCCATGTTGAGCGTGTCACGGCGGCAGTCAATAAACACGGGCCGGGCGCCCCGCAGCACAAACGCGTTGACCGTCGAGACGAAGGTGAAGGACGGCACGATAACTTCATCGTCCGCCTCCACATCCAGCAGCAGCGCCGCCATTTCCAAGGCATGCGTGCATGAGGTCGTCAAAAACACTTTGGGGACGCCGAGTTCCTTTTCCAGAAGCGCGTGGCACTTCTTTGTAAACATGCCATCGCCTGAGATATGCCGGTTGCTGATGGCGTCGGCAATGTAGGTCATTTCCCGGCCTTCGAAACACGGCTCGTTGAAGTGGATGCGATATGCAGCCATTTTCTTTCCCTATTGACACGACGCCCTGTGCTTTTGGGCGTCGCCACGCATCAACACGCGTGACCTCTCATGTCTTAAACCGGCCGGACTGAACCTCCGCGTCGTAATCGGTCAGGGCTCTCGCGTAGTCATAGATTGGCTCCCATCCGAAATCTTGCTTGGCCTTGTGAACGTCGAAGTAGTAGCTCTTGGGCTTCTCCGGCTTCTCCGGCCGGTAGATAACCGGCACAGGTTTCTCCACGGTCCCGAAAACTCGTGCGAAGGTCAGGGCCTCTTCCTCGTTGGTGCGCCCCACCCCTGAACCGATCACGTACACTCCGCGGGCGCGATCGCTGGTGATGGCCATATATATCGCGCGCACCGCGTCCTTGACGTACAACGAGTCCCGCCGGGTCTTATGCGCCCCCCATATCTCCAACGGCTGGCCGGCCTTCGCCCGCCTGTAGAAGACCTCAAACGCGCTGGGGTGGAATATGCCATCCGCCCAGAAACCTTCCTGCCGCCCATACCCCAGCAGTCCGGTCAATCGCAGACTGATCCCCTGGATGCCGTACTCCTGAGAGTAATGCTCCACGTAATCTGAAGCCGCGATCTTCGAGATCACATAGGATGCATGGTCGCCCGTTAGGGCGTACTTCCGTCCCATCGCCTCGCTTATCGGCATATCCGCGTGTTCGGTCCCTTCGTACCTCGTCGACGTATAGAGAAATTTCCGTATGCCGTGGCGCCTACAGTATTCCAGCGCGTAAAACGTGCCGAGCGTGTTAGTCCGGATGAAGATGTCTCTTGTATCCTGTAGCGAATCCGGGATGAACGCCGCCAGATGGATGAACGCCTTGACCGGCCCCGCCGGAAGCGCGGAAAACGAGTCGGGGTTGCTGACGTCCAGCTGTACGAACGGGACGCCCAGCTCCTCAAAGAAGGCGTCGTGCTTGCGACTGCGCCCGGCCGCGATGACCTTCTCCCCGGCCTTCACCAGGTGGTCGACCAAGTAACGACCCACAAACCCCGTCGCGCCGGTCACTATGATCATGTCATCTGCCTCCAAGCTTTACGCCCTGATTCTCGACAACTTCTCTCACGATAAATATCGGCCGCCCCTTAGTCTGATCAAAAACGAAGCCGATGTAAAGCCCTAGAATCCCCAACTGCGCCAGGATGATCCCGCCCACGAAGTAGATCGACACGATCGTGCTGGTCCACCCTGCGACGCTCATATCATAAAACAGGTAGCGGATGATCATATAGACCGCGTAGAGAAACGCCAGCAGGGATACCGTGAACCCCACCTTGATCGACAGGATCAGCGGTTTGTTCGACTGGGTGGTGATGATCTCCAACGCCAGCCGAAGCTGTTTGCGCGTCGTGTACGACGACTTACCCGATGCCCGCTCGGCATGATCAACCGCGATCGTCGTGGACTTGAACCCCATCCACTTGATGAATGGGATGAACGCCCTGTTCTGATCCCCCATGCGTTTGTAATTATCCATGACCATCCGTCGGCTGATGCTTAAATTACAAATCGAGTTGTCGATGGCGCCGGCGGTGAAGCAGCCGTAGATCCAGCAAAATAACCTCGACGAAAGCTTCTTGAACAGTGTATCCTTTCTTACCGCCCGTCGCGAGAAGACCACGTCGTATCCCTCTTGCGCCTTGTTGTACAATCTCCCGATCTCCTCGGGCTTGTCCTGCAGGTCACAGTCCATCACCACCACCCACTCGCCATCGGCGTAGTGCAGCCCAGCCGTAATCGCCCGGATCTGCCCGAAATTGCGCGACAGGTCAATGCCCTTCACATGCGGATCTTTCAGCGCGATCTGTTTGATCACCTCCCACGAATTCTGTGGACAGGCGTCGTTAACGAGGATGATCTCGTAGTTCGGAGTGATCGCCGCCAGCGCAGCCACCAGCCGACGGTGCAGTTCCTCCAGGCACCCCCTACAGCCATACACCGGGATGACGACGGAGATGTCCATCATGTACCTCCAGCCACAGGTTTGTCGGCGCTGCGCCCGACGAAGCTCTTCATGTATTTCGGCGCATCGGGGCCCTCGTTGAAGATCAGATCCAGAATGCTCACCCTGTGCTCGAAGGGTGGGTAGAGTTGCCGGTACTCGGGATACCCCGAGTAGTCCATGTATGTCAACGTGATACCCGCGTCCGAGAAAAGTGTCTCTTGGATGTAATCCTTCGCGGCCGGCCCGGACAGGTACTCGTCGGCACCCGCCTGTCGGCACAGGTCTACCAGCCGCTCGGTCTGCCCGTCGATCAACCGGTAATCCCGCGACCAAGTGATCGGCGTCCGGACACCGAGGATGGCGCAGACCTCGCGCAGGAACCGGTAGTTGATCGCGCTGAGGGACGGCTCGCCGGCGATGTCACGGTAGAGGCTTTCGAACAGCGGCTTGTGCTCTCTGAAGTGCGGCGCCTTGGCGTAGTTCTGCATGAGGTGGTTCCAGTGCTTCCGGCTCCAAGCCGGATCACCGACGCGCGTCTCCTGAATCGGCTGCCCGGAGCCGTGACGCACGGAGATGGTCAGCCAGATGATCCCTCGCGGCGTCTTGATCTTGTTGCGGTTGCGCCAGTCGCCCTTGGTGAACTGCACCGTATCGTGGAGGATGAATTCGTCGACGCTGTTGATCAGGTCGAAGTAGCCCTTCCACGGGATGTAGTTCGATTGCAGGATGGCGATTCGCTTGCCCATGGTTCCCTTCCCCGGCCCGCTTGCCTAGCGGGAGTGTTGCCTCCGGCGGGACCTCACCCATTTCCAGAGCCCAAGATGACCGGCCCCTAGGGCAATCGTCATAAGCGAATTGGATCGCAATATGAGCGATCCCGCCTGCGCGGTCGCCACCGCAAAGCCGAAGTGGATCAGAAGCTGCGAAGTTCCGGCCTCGGAGATGCCCAAGCCCCCGGGAATTAGGCTCAGGACACTGATCAGCGCCACGATCGACATCAGGGCCACCGTTTTCGCGAAGCCCAAGTGAATCCCGCCGCTGTAAAGGAATACCTGCCAAATGAACGCGACCACCGCCCATGAAACGCAGGTGATCGCCGCTACCAGAACTAGCGTCGGCACGTCGCCGATGCACTGACGCATGTGCTCCAGCAACATCTGTGGCCGTCCCTTCAGCCGGAGCTTCGTCAGCACAATCAAGCCCGCAACGCACGCCAGGACCAGTCCCCCGAGAATATAGTAGGCCAATGAGCGATTCGGCAGGATCTTGAGGCTTGTCAGGAGGCTCACGCACGCCATCGTCAACAAGGTCGCCAAGTCCAAAGCCCGCTCGACAAGAAACGAGCCATAGCCGGGAGAACGCTGAATCATGCCGTACTTTTTCAGCAGTTCTATCTTGAGCATTTCCCCCGCCCGGAGCGGCGTAAAGAGGGCCAAGCTCAGCGAGACGGCCGTGCACATGTACAAGTCCAGCAGCGGCACGTGAGTGTCGGTCCGCCGAAGCAGAATGTGCCACCGGAGAGTCCGAATCATCCAGTAAACCACGATAGTTGCTCCACCGCCTGCGACCAGGCACACCAGATTGACGTCCCTGAGCACCTGCCCAAGCTCCCTCCATTGGAAGGTCCGCCCGATGTACCAGGCGCTTGCCGCGAAGACGATCACGCTGAAACTGCCCGTGAGCACGCGACGCAGGATCCCCGGCCTCTTCCCCGTCGCCCCGAGGGGCGCGGAAACACTGTCGCCCGGCCCGGCTGGGTCGCGTAGATCCTGCCCGTGATCCGTCATCGTTTTCCGCACCTCAACCTATGGTCTCCGATAAGCTCCGGACATGAAATCCCTCCTTTCGAACACGACGATAATATATCGCCGGCCGCGCGGCGATGTCAATCGCCGCGATAAGTCCTGTGGAGCTAGGAACAAGATCGTTTGCGCACAAAGCCCGGCGTTCTCCAGAAACCTTTCAACCGGGGCCTTTTAGGTCAGAGAGGGACCCCCGGCGTCGTGGGCCGAGAAGCCGGGGCTTCCTCTCACGCCTCAGGCATGTCGCTCGCTTGAGCGCGGACCATCCGGGCGTATAGCCCGTTTCGTTCCATCAGCTGGAGATGCGTCCCCTCTTCGGCGATCCCTCCGTCTGCCATCACGTAGATCCGGTCCGCCATCTTCACCGTGGCGAAGCGGTGGCTTATAAGGATCACGCTGCGGCCGCCGATGAGCCGGCGGAAATGATGGAAGAGTTCCGCCTCGGCAAGGGCGTCCAGGGCGCTCGTCGGCTCGTCCAGGATGACGATGCGGGCGTCGCGGAAGAAGGCCCGGGCCAGCGCCATTTTCTGCCATTCTCCCCAGCTCAATTCCTGGCCTTGGCGGAAGCGGACGCCGAGCATGGTGTCGTATCCCTGGGGGAGTTTGCCGATCCGTCCATCGATCCCGGCCATTTCCGCCGCCTTCGCGATCCGCTCCCGGTCCGGCTCGGCTCCCGGGTCGCCCAGCCAGATGTTCTCCCAGGCGGTGAGGGCGTAACGAAGATAGTCCTGAAAGATCACCGTGATCCCCTTCCGCCAGGCAACCGGGTCCAGGGAACGGAGGTCCAGGCCGTTCATTTGGATCGAGCCTGCCGAGGGATCATAGAGACGGCAGAGGAGCTTGACCAGCGTCGTTTTGCCTGACCCGTTCTCCCCGACCAGAGCGACGACCTGACCGGGCCCTAACGTGAAGTCCACCCCCTTGAGGTTGTCCCGCTCGCTCCCCGGGTAACAGAAGGTCAGGCCGCGGCAGACGAGCGGACCGGTCTCCGGCACAGGACGTGGCGAGGCGGGGACGGGAATGCGCGGCTTCAGGGAAAGGAAGCGCTCGAAATCGATGAGGAAGAGATTGTCCTCGTATAGGCCGGCCAGGCCACGGAGAAGGGATTGCATGGAATTCAAGGCCATCTGAAAGCCGGAGTAATAGAGGAAAAGGTCGCCCAGGCTGAGCGTCCCTCGCACCGTCCGAAGGGCCACCCAGGCCAGGGCCCCGAACAGGGCCGCCACCGCCAATGCCTGGGTGAGAAAATCTCTCCAGGCACGCTGGCCTGAGATGCGCAACCGTCCCTGCCTGAGGGAAACGCGCAGTTCGAGGAAGCGCTTGCGCAAGGTCGCTCCTAAATTGAAGAGGCGCACTTCCTTGGCGTGCTGACCGTCCGTCAGCAACCAATGATAATACCAGGCCCGACGTTCGTTTTCCGCCTGGGCTTGCTCGAAGCGGAAAAGGCGCCGGGCGGAAACGATGCGGATCAAGGCGCCCGGGATCGCGGCCAGGAAAAGGACGAGGGCCACTGGCCAGCCCAGGGCGAACAAGAGGGCGGACACCCCGGCAAAGGAGACAACGTTCTGGCCGATCGAGAGCAGTCCGTTGGAGATGCGGGTGGGGCGGTAGGGCGCCTCCTGTTGGGCACGGTGCAGAGTGTCCTGGTAGCGGGTGTCCTCGTAGTATTCCAGGTCCACCGCGACGGATTGGGCATGCAGGATGTCCGAGACCTTGTCGGAGACAATGGTGGACTGGGCTTGTCCGGCCGGCTCCCCCAGCGACCGGCAGAGGGCGGCCAGGAGGACGCTTCCTCCGGCCAACGCGATCAGCGGGAGGATAGAGGAGGGGATCGAGGAGAGACCGAGGAAAGGGGCGGAGGAGGAGGCGACGGCGCTTTTGGCGACGGTGACCGCGTCTATGATCCGCTTGATGAGATACAGGGTGGCCAGCGGCAGTAAGCCCTGGAGGATGACCAGAACCATGTTCAGCGCAGCCCATCCCGGGGCGCACTGCCACACCAGACGAATGGCCCGTCCCAAACGGAAAGCCTGCCCCACGGCCTGCGAGACTTTAGGTGGAACCATGTTGCTCAAGCGATACGTCCATTTCCTGATTACGCCGAATATATATCATCGGCCACGGCGAGGTCAATCGAGGAGCGCCTCCCGTTTGTGGATTCCCGTGAGATAGGTTGTGATATAGGATCCGGGCCTCGCGGCTGTCTAATATCTTTGTCGGATGTTATAATAAAGCTCATGCGCGGACGGATTCGATTTCCAGTGTTCCCAATGGTACTCTTGGCCATTTTATGCGCCATTCCGGCCGTTCCCGCCTTTTCGTTCCCCGCCTCCACGGCCACTGCTCCCCAGACCCAAGCCCAGACCACCGCTCCCCAAACTCAGCCCCAGGCCGCTGCCCCCCAACCCCAAGCCACCACGACCCAGGAGGAGATCACCGTCTACGCCCACAATCAGGAAAAGACCAAGGACCGCATCTTCCTTGCCGGGGACGTCGAGGTTCGCTACAAGGACCTCAGGCTTTTTGCTGACCGGGTCGAGATCGATCCCAAGACCAAGGACTGCGTCGCCACGGGCAACGTCACTATCCAGCTCCCCGGCGAATCGGTGAACGCCGAGAAGATTTTCGTCAACCTCGAGACCAAGCAGGGGCGGATGGAGAAGGCCGACGGCATGGTCCAGCCCACGATCTTTTTCCACGCCGCTTCCCTCAACAAAAAGGCGGAGAACCTCTATGAGCTCCTCAAGGCCCAGATCACTTCCTGCAGCCAGCCGGTGCCGCGCTGGAAGTTCACCACGAGCCGGGCGAACTTCAAGAAGGACGACTCGATCGAGATGTGGAACGCCGTTTTCAGCATCAAGAAGGTGCCCGTCTTCTACCTGCCGTACATGCGCTATCCCGTCGGCCGGGACCGGGCGACCGGCTTTCTAATGCCACAGATCGGCTGGTCGGGGGCCAAGGGATTCATCTACCAGCAGGGCTTCTACTGGGCCATCGCCCGCAACATGGATGCGACGTTCCACGCGGACCACTTCTCGGCTCGGGGCACGGGCGGGGCCCTCCAACTACGATATCTGTTCAGCAAGGGAATGGGCGGCGAACTGAACCTCTACGGTTTCACGTTCAAGCGCGATGCGAGCGGAAACAAGAATGATGACGCCTACATCGTCCGCCTGAACCACAACCAGCCGCTGCCGCTCGGTTTTAGCCTGGTGGCGGACGTCGACTTACAGTCGAGTTTTGATTTCCTGCGCGATTTCGATAATAATTTTAGGCGGGCCATCATCTCGAACCGAAGATCGCAGGTTTATCTGCAGAAGTCGTGGTCGTATTTCAACCTGAGCGCGCGTGCCTCAAAGTTCGAGACGTTCTTCGGCAAGACCGAGGAGACCGAGCTCAAAAGGTCGATCGTCACCAAGAACACGCCGGAGATCAGCTTCAGCATGTTCAAGACCAAGCTCTTTTCGCCCATTTACGTGTCGTTCGCGTCGACCTACAACAAGACGGAGTACGGCTGGGCGACGGACTACGAGTCTGGTACGCAGAGGAAGGCAGGTGGCCTGGAGTTCAGCCCGACGCTTTCGGCGCCGTTCACGACCATTCCCTGGCTGACGATGGACACGTCGGTCACGGGGAACTTCAACTACTACCCGCAGAGCTATGAGCCGGGGACGAAGGTCCAAGGAAACGACCCGATGTTCACGATGAACGCGAGGGTCGCGACGGAAGTGATCGGGCCGGTGTTCTCGAAGGTTTACCGGAACAAGCAGGGCGACCCGGTGTTCAAGCACGTTATCGAGCCCACCGTGAGCTACACCTACGACAGCCCGATCGGCGAGGCAAACCGGATCGTTAGGGCGTCGTTCTTTTACTTCCGATACCATCAGCTGGGGTACGGGATCACGAACCGGTTCTACATCAAGAAGAAAGGCGAACCGCGCGAGATCGTGCAGCTGGGGGTGTCGCAGAAGTATTACCTGGCGCCGGAGGACGGGCCGCTGGGCCGGTTCCGGGTGAACGGGAAGGTGCCGGAGTTCTCAGAGGTCGACGCGACGGTCCGGTGCTACCCGTCGGCAAAGTACAGCCTGGACGTGTCGCTCGGCTACAACCCGTATTACAAGAAGCTGTCGAACCTGCGGCTGAGCGCGGACTTGGGGTCTCATAAGGACGGCCGGTTCCTATCGGTGAGCTGGTTCAAGAGCTCGAACACGTGGTACACCGACGAGATCAGCCGGATGTTCAGGGACCGGCACCAGATCAGCGCGGCGGCGGGGCTGAAGATCCCGAAGTGGCCGATCGAGGTGATGGGCGACATCGACTTCAATTTGAAGGAGAAAAAGCTGCTATACACGGCCGTATCGGCGGTCTATCATTACCAGTGCCTTGATTTTACATTCGAGGCTAAAGTATTCTATTTCCGGGTCAAGCCCGAGGCCCAGTTCAATTTCTCGCTGGGATTGGGGAACATCGGCAAGACGACGGATTTTCTGGGAGGGCTTTGATGCATCCCCAAGCTTTAGCTTGCGGCTCGGGCGCAGGAGCGAACATGAAAGGGTTGATCCTCAGCGGCGGGAAGGGAACGAGGCTCCGGCCCCTGACCTTCACCCAGGCCAAACAGCTCGTCCCGGTCGCCAATAAGCCGGTTCTGTTCTATGGGATCGAAGCCCTGCGCGACGCTGGGATCACCGAGATCGGGATCATCGTCGGCGACACGAAGGACGAGATCCGGGAGGCGTGCGGGGACGGCGGCCGATGGGGCGTGCGCATCACGTACATCGAACAACCGGAGCCGCTCGGGCTAGCCCATGCCGTGCTTACGGCAAAGGATTTCCTGGGGCAAGACACGTTTGTCATGTATCTCGGCGACAACATTCTCAAGAGCGGCATCACGTCGCTCGTCGAAAAATTCAAGGCGAACAAGCCGAACTCGCTCATCCTGCTGACTCCCGTGCCCGACCCGAAAATGTTCGGTGTGGCCGAGCTTCGGGAGGACGGGCGGGTCGCGCGACTCGTCGAGAAGCCGAAGGAACCGAAGAGTAACCTCGCATTAGTCGGCGTCTATATGTTCGACAGGCATATCTTCGAGGCGACCGGGGCGATCAAGCCGTCGGAGAGGGGCGAACTCGAGATCACGGACGCCATCCAATATCTCGTCGACCACGGGTTCGAGGTCCAGCCGCACCTCGTCACGGGCTGGTGGAAGGACACG
>CAZSMW010000316.1:0-2123 GCA_964607985.1 uncultured Eubacteriales bacterium | reverse complement strand
TTGACGGGGACCGAGCACTCAGCCGCCTCCATGACGGCCTGCGGCAAGAGGACCTACGCCCTGGAGCGCCGCGTCAACAACCTCCAGGGACGGGGCCGTGCTTACGACGCTTACGTTCCGCCGAAATTGACCGTTCCCATGAGTCGCGGCGCCCTTAAAGGGAGGGCGGTGGACCCGGCTTATTATGGGTCGATCCTGGACGCCTATTACAGGGTGCAAGGCTGGTCCAAGGAGGGCGTCGTGGATGCCGGACTCCTCGAGCGGCTCGGCGTTAAGCCTTAAGCCGGACCCTGACCCGGGCATCGGCCGTCCGCCCCCGGGCTTAAAAATCCCCATGGGATTTTTTCTTCCGACTCACGTCCCTTCGGCAATTTAGGCCCGGCGCGCTTTTGACATCCGCCCATCCATGTGATAATTTTCCTTTGAAGGGAAAAACATGACCAAAGCTGCCATCGCCCTTTTAGAAATTGCCTTGCTGGTCCCGTCGGTCCTTCTTCCGGCCGCCTGCGGGATTCGGCTGGAGCCGTCCAAGGACGCCTGGTACAGTCAGCGCTACATCGTCATGCAGGATTTCGAAAAAGACATTTATGTCAAATTATCCGCTGAGGCGAAGGTCCAGTTCCAGAACGGCTTCTGGGCTTTCCGGTCGACGGCGGCCAGGGGGGAATTCGAGACGCGTCTGTCGTATGTCATGACGGCGTTCAAGAGAGAAAACTCCCAGCAGCCCTGGAATACGGACCGGGCCAGGGTCTATCTTCTTAACGGCAGCCCTGTTGCCATCGATTACCAGGAAAACGGCGCCTGGGACGGCGGGGTCATTTCGGATCCGCGATACCAGTCCGACAGAAGCAACGAGGACATCGGGGCACGGTACGGAGAGGTCTGGACCTACACATATGGCAAGTACCTCGTCAGCTATTTGTTTGGTTTCAGAAAGCCTGCCGAGTGGCGGCTTCTCGACCGGATGACCGGGAACCAATTCCGCGGCGAGCTCGAGGCCCGGAGCCGGGAGGAGGATTATGGTATTTCCTATCTGGAAGCGTATAAAGCCGAGCTTGAGAAACTGAAGAAATAAAGGGACGCTTCTTGACGGGGCGCTCGGCCCCGGCTTCGCTCAGGTCGGGGGGTGGAGCCGCTTTCGGAACCAGGGGCGGAGGGAACGCATCTTTTCCTGTTGCCCGGCCGGCGCCCGCCGACGGCACGCCGCGAGCTCCGGACTTCCTTCAGGCGCCCCCCAACGAACCTCGATGCCATCATTGGGGTTATAGCCCATCTCGAACGCGTCTTTCCTGTTCAAAAGGTCTTCGGTCGTGAGGGCCTGCGCGGTCCCATTCGAGCGGGTATAGCTGATCGACATTTCAGCGGCCCATTTTCTTGCCGGCGCCTCCAGGTCCTTCTTGACCTCTTTGGGGGCCTTCCGCTTTGGCAGCTTGTAGGAACCCGGGGAGCGGACGATCTTTTCCGGGAAATCGAGCAGGGTATCCATGGCGATGAGGAGCCTCATGTCCCGGTTCGGCGTCGAATAATCCTCCCAGAGGCCGCCGGCCTGGAAAACGGCCGCGGCGCTTCCAGGCATCGGGATGACGGCACCGGGATGGGCTTTCATGTATGACTCGCCGTTGGCGACGGATTCGACCCTGACGATGAGCTGCTCGTGGAGGGCCTGGAACAGGTCCCGGAAGGCCGTCTCCGGGTCCAGAGGTTTCGGGTTGATGAGCCGCTCCATCGTTTCGTAAAATGCGGCGCTCTCCATCTTTTTCTGCTGGAGAGACACGTTTCCATATTCCGGGTCTGCGGCGATCTCTTCGTTCTTAAGGAGCCGGGGCCGGCGGCCGTCCATCACGATGGGCCGAAAGGCCTTGAACCCCGGTTCTCCGATGACCTCCGAGGTCGTGAACAGGAAGTTTCCCTTCCAGAACCGCTTGATGCCGACCGTGCCGTCCGGCTGGGCGTCGACGGCGAGGAGCGCTCCCGGCCGGTCGCCGGACTGGGCGATCCAGCGGACGAGGACCAGTGTGTGGCCGTATGGGTCGGCGTAAACGACCCCGGGGCGAAGGGTTTCGCGAGTCAGGGTCACAGGATAATAATCCGAGCTGTCATCCTCGAGCCTCGTTCGGGCCGTG
>CAZSMW010000315.1:0-5024 GCA_964607985.1 uncultured Eubacteriales bacterium | reverse complement strand
TCGCCATATTCATGGCCGGGCACCAGCCGTCGATGAAGGCCGTGACGGTCACTCTTTCGGAAGCCGTTTCCGGCCTTTTCTTTTCCCGGATCCACTTGGGAGCGACGGCATCATCGGCGAAAGGCTTCCAAAGGAGGACCTGCATGCCGATCTTGTCCGCCTTCCTGTAGCCGTGTTTCCGGAACCAGGATGCCCGCATGAAGACCGGGATGGCCATTCCCCAAGCCGCCATCCCCTTAGCTCCAAGGGACTTGGCGTCCTCCTCGGCGGCCAGGAGAAGGGCATTGCCCATTCCTCTTTTCTGAAAGTCGCCGCGCCCCTGCTTGTGACCGTGGACCCAAATACAGTAGATGAAATAAAGCCCGTGTCCTTCCAGCGGGGAGCGCTCAACGGGCGCATACTGGATCATTCCCCCGACGTTTCCGGCATCGTCCAAGGCCAACTTGACCCTCAAGCCCTTTTCTTTCATCGCGTCGTACCAGATTCGCTTATGATCCCCGGCTTCGGGCAATTCCATGGACCAGTCCTCGAGGCAGACAATATAAAGTTCTTTGTGTTCGTCGGTTAGATCGATAACCTTCATGGTGTGCCTCCTTTGCGGGCCAAATATGCGTAAACTCGGCTTTGACTAATCATGTCCTTTGTATTTCTTCTCACCGGTCTCCAGCCGGAACGGGAAGCGGTTCTGGGCCGGGGGAAGGGGACACGTGGCAAAGGCTGTAAAGGCGCAGGGAGGGTTATAGGCGCGGTTGAAGTTCAGGACCGTTTGATTGCCGATATCGACCTTGAAGTCCAGGAAGCGCCCTCCGTCGTAGGTTTCCTCCCCGTTGGTTTCATCCCCGAAGACGAGGAAATAGGTCCCGCGCTCTTCGTCATCGAATGCGATGAATTCATATTCCCTTCCGTCCCAAAAGAATTTCAAGGTCCCCGGAGATATCAATTCCGACCTTTTGACGATCTTCGCCTCGACTTCGATATTCTTGGGAGAGGAGTACGGGACGAAGATGGCCTCGATCCGGAATGCGGATGAAGGCGGAAAGCAGTCCAATCCCTTGTAATCCTTAAAAGCCCGTGCGTTGAGATCGCGAAGGCGGACGGCGTAACGGTCGCCTCTCCGGATGACCCATATCCTGAGACTGCCGAGGGCCAGAGTGTCCGGACTGGTCGAGTCGCCGGCCCTAAGCTCCATGCGAACGACCTGTTTCCTGCCGCAAAAAAGCGCGACGCCGGGGGCGGCTTCAACGGTAATTTTTGCGCCTTTTCTGATGAATTTCCCGCAGAGTGAGGGAGCCGAGCCCGGCGGGAGTTCGATCCGGTTCGAGGACGATGATCCAAACGTATTCTCGCCCTCGTCAAGCCAGAAGAGCCCGGAGATCGTCAACCAGCTTTCCTCCGAACGCATCTCCCGGTCCCTTTCTGCCCTCCAGGCGGCTTCTTCAGTGAGCCATTTATCGACATTTTTCTGGGCTTGCAGGCACATCAGGCAAAGAAGTATGAGCGCCGGGATCATGATGCGGACTTTCCACGGCCAGCCACATTTCCGATCGTCCATGGGCAATCCGCCTTTCGTTTCGGCTCTTTCGTCGTCGTCCGGCATTCGCAGCTGCTTTTTATGCCGCCTGCAATTCTCAGAACGTAAGCTAAGGTTTATGGCACCAGCAGGTTAGATTAATATTTCTTTCGGGATCTCCCGCAGGTTATAGTTCGAGGCCATGCTCCGGCAGTAACCGCCCGCACAAAGCACAGCGAGGAGTCCGCCCCTCCGAGGCAGGGGCATGGGCCGCTCTTTGCCGAAAACATCGCCCGTCTCGCAGAGATGTCCCGCCACGGTGACCTTCGCCTTCCTGGAAGCATCGACCTCCAGGCAGTTGACGATCTCGTGGCGGGCCTGCATGTAGATGGCCGGCCGCGGCACCGTGTTGAAGGTCCCGCCGTTGACGCAGGCGAAGATGTTGCCGTAGCTCTCCTTGACGTACTCGACGCGGAGGAGCAGAACTCCGGAGTCGCCGACGAGATATTTCCCGGGCTCGATGGCCACGGCCTTGATCTTCAATTCTGCCTTCCGGACGCTTTCGCAAACGTATCTGATATAATCGGGGACGGGAAAGAGGCTCTGGTTTCGGAAGTATTTCGGCCCGAAGCCTCCGCCGAAGTCCAGAAACTCCAGGTCGAACCCCAGGCCTTCGAGCTCCGCCGCCTTGCGGACCATCGCGTCCACGGCCCGGCGGACGAACGTGAAATCCTCGTGGACCCAGCCCGAACCGAGGTGTTGATGGAGACCGACAGGGAGGAAACCCGCTTCCCGGGCCCTCATGAACACGTCCTTCACCTTCTTCGCTTCAACGCCGAACTTGACGGGCGTCCCATCGGAGGCCCGTTTTCCTGCCGTGACGGCCTTGGGGCTGAAGCCGCGGCCCGTGCCCGGGTTCCAACGCACGGAAACACGGACCTTCTTTCCCCGGAACGATCGGTCCCTGACCTCGCGCATGAGCTCAAGTTGTTCGGCCGCGTCGATATTGACCGTCAGTCCGTCGATCCCGAAGGCCGCTTCCAGATCGGCCGTGCTGACGCTTGTTCCCGTGTAGAGGACCCTCGAGGCCGGGAAACCGGCTTTCATCGCGGTCCTGACTTCGTTCGGGGAGACGGCGTCGATCCAGGCGCCTTCGTTCTTCAGCGTCTTCAGGATGCCCGCGTGCGGGTTGGCCTTCATGGCATAACAGATCCTGGGCTCCAAGGACGTCTGTTCGCTCAAGAGGCCCTGGAGAGCCCTAAACTTGGCGATGATGGCGTCCCTGCCGTAGACGTAGATCGGGGTTCCGTGTTTTTCCGCAAGCGCCGAAGCCTCCGTTCCGGCCAAGCGGACCCTGTTGTTCCTGACGCTTAAAAAATCGTTTTCCCACCAGTGCATGTCACTTGTCCTTGAAAAGGTCTATCTGACCCCGTTTGATTTTCTTGAGGATTTCCTCGAGAACCGAATAATGCTCGACGAGGAGCTTTGGGATGTCGAGCTTCTCCCCGGTGATCATGTTCTTGATTTGAAGGGCGTTGGCCATGGCCTGGCCGCGGTAATGATTGTTCGTAATAACGAAGACCTTGCCGCTCTTTTGCCCGAGCTGCTTGATCCGGTCGATCCATTCCTGGAGCTCATCCTTAGCGTAAAGATAATTGTACCGATCGTCACGGCCGGCGCCCTCGCGGAACCAGTCCTTATAGTTTCTGCCGTGAAGCCTGACGTAGGCGAAGTCGGGGTTGGTGCTTACCGCGGAGGGTTTGATGGAGTTCTTGAAAAGGGGTTGGTCGATGTTGCAGAAGGCGACCTTATTTTCCACGAGCAGCTTAAAGAACTCGGGAGTCTCCCAGGAAGAGTGGCGGACTTCGAGCGCCAGGGGATAATCCGCGAAAAGCGCGAAAAGTCCGGCCAGGTAGCCCATATTCTCAGGAATGTTGAGATAGGACCAGGGGAATTGGAGCAAAACGGCCGCCAGCCGCTGTTTCAATTGGAGAGGATCGACTCCGTTCCGAAAATCGTCGATGTCCTTCTGGCTGAAATCCTTCCGCTTATGGGTGAATATCTGATGGAGCTTTACGGCGAACATGAAATCCGGGTATCCCTCGACCTTCTTGAGCCAGGAAACTGCCATCGCAGCCGGAGCCGGTCGGTAGAACGTGCTGTTGACCTCGACGATATTGATATACTCCCTGAGGAATAGGAGAGGATGAAAACCGTGCGTTTTTCCGGGGGGATAGACGATGCCTTCCCAGTCTTCGTAGCTCCATCCGGCCGTGCCGATGTGATAACGGGCCATCGTTCCCGTATTTTAATTTATTTTTGTCCGCGTATCCAATAGAATACGGTTGATGATGATAGGACCCGAAGGGGAAAAGGAGGAGGATCATGACGTTTGACCTGGCATACCGCGTAACGCAAGCCTATGAACGGATCCGTCCGGACATTCACCGGACTCCCATCGAAGGCTCGGACGATCTGGGGCGACGGACGGGCGCGAAGCTCCATTTTAAATGGGAGAACGAGCAGATCACCGGTTCGTTCAAGCTCAGGGGCGCCCTGAACAAGCTTCGTTCGCTCACGCCCTTAGAGAGAAAGGCCGGCGTCGTTTCAGCGTCCACGGGAAATCATGGACTGGCCATCAGCCATGCTTCCAGACTCGAAGGGGTGGACCTGGTCCTCTTCTTGCCGGAGACCGTTGCGGAGGTCAAGCGCAGGAAGATCGAGGCCATGGGTGTCAATCTCCGGTTCTTCGGGGACGATTGCGAAAAGACGGAGGTCCACGCTCGCGGCTTCGCGGAGGAATCCGGGCGGATCTATGTATCGCCATACAATGACTTTGAGATCGTAGCGGGGCAAGGGACGGTCGGCGTCGAGGTCTTCGAAGACCTGCCGGATGTCCAGGACATCGTCGTTCCCGTGGGGGGCGGAGGGCTCATTGCCGGGATCGGCGCCTACGCCAAGTCCGTGAATCCGGCGATCCGGATCGTGGGTGTCGAGCCCGGGACCTCGGCCTTCATGAAAGCCTCCATCGAATCAGGGAAGCTTGTCGCATTCGCCGAGAAGCCCACTTATGCCGACGCGCTCGCGGGCGGAATCGAAGCCGGTTCGATCACATTTCCTCTTTGTCAAAAATGTGTGGACGAATGGGTATTGGTCGAAGAAGGGGGGATCGTTGAAGCCATGGCGGCGATCCATGAAGCCCACGGCAGGACCGTCGAAGGTGCGGGTGCGGTCGCTTTGGCCGGCATTCTCTCTAACCCGGGACGTTTTGCGGGCAGGAATGTCGTCTGCGTCGTCAGCGGAGGCAATATCGATCCGGAACGTTTCCGGGCGCTCATAAAATAATTAGCGTTCTCGTGCGTTTGGCGGGGGCCGGGTCAACAGCTTGGACGGGACGGCCCTCCTCGTAGAATAATCCATCCCGTCCAAGTTCCCAGCCCACACCAAATGTAAGAAAGCCCTAAAAAGCAAATAGGCTCCGGCCTTTGCCGGGCTTGATCGCTTTTTGAATGGC
>CAZSMW010000314.1:0-1924 GCA_964607985.1 uncultured Eubacteriales bacterium | reverse complement strand
GGTCATTATCGCCGGGTTGGGCACGGGCATGATGTCAACGGCCATCCCGGTCCTGTCCGTCGTCGTCGGGACCCTGTTGGCCTACCTTTTTGCCGCTCACTTTGACATGTCCAACGTCGGCCAGGGCCTTTACGGCATCGGAATCGCCGCCGTCGGCATGCTTTCGACCTTGGGGATCACCCTGGCCACGGACGCCTACGGACCCATCGCCGACAACGCCGGAGGCAACGCCCAGATGACCGGCCAGTCCAAGGAGGTCCGGCAGAGGACCGATGCCCTGGACTCCCTGGGCAACACCACGGCTGCCACGGGCAAGGGGTTCGCCATCGGCTCGGCCGCCCTGACGGCCCTGGCCCTTCTGGCCTCTTACGTCGAGGAAATTAAGATCGGCCTGATCCGCATCGGCCACACGACACTCCAGTTCGCCGACGGGCTCAGCCTCGAGACGGCCAAGGCGCAATTCCTCGATTTAATGCGCTACTATAACGTCACTTTGATGAACCCGCTCGTCCTGGTCGGCATCTTCCTCGGTTCCATGATGGCCTTCTCCTTCTGCGGGCTGGCCATAACGGCAGTCGGCAAGGCCGCAGGCCGCATGGTGGATGAAGTGCGGCGGCAGTTCAAAGAGATCGCCGGCATCATGGAGGGCAAGGCCGAGCCCGACTACGCCCGCTGCGTCGAGATCTCGACCCGGGGCGCCCAAAGGGCCATGGTCCTGCCCTCGCTCCTGGCCATCATTGTCCCTGTCACGACCGGCCTTTTCCTGGGTATTCCCGGCGTCATGGGCTTGCTTATCGGCGGCACGTCGACGGGCTTTGTCCTGGCGGTGTTCATGGCCAACGCGGGAGGCGCCTGGGATAATGCCAAGAAGTTCATCGAGGAAGGGAACTACGGCGGAAAGGGCTCGCCCGCCCACCACGCGGCCGTCATCGGCGACACCGTCGGCGACCCGTTCAAGGACACGGCCGGCCCGAGCCTGAACATCCTCATCAAGCTCATGAGCATGGTGGCCATCGTCATGGCCGGTCTGACGGTCGCCTTCTCCCTTTTCAAGCGATGACGGAAAAGCGGCGGACGGAGGATCGGTGAAGAATACAGCGGGGAGGTTCCTGGTCGTGTCCATGGTCGTATGGACGTGCTGTTCATGGGGCTGCCGCGGCCCGAAATCCGATATCGAGCCCGTGACCGCGCGGGAGATCGAATCGCACATCCGGTTCCTTTCGGATGACCTCCTCGAGGGCAGGGCCGTCGGGAGCAAAGGCATCGGTATCGCGGAGCTCTACCAGGAGGATCTTTTCAGGACCTTCGGCCTCGAACCGCTTTTCGGTTCGAGCTACCGCCAGTCCTTCAGCCTCCGGGGGACGCAGCCCGACCGGGGCGCAAGCCTCGAAGTCTTCTCCGAAAAGGTCAAGATCGTCCCGGTGATCTTCGACGACTTCGTCGTGAACACGGAGCGGGAAGACCGGCCGGAAGAGGTCATCGGGGAGCTCGTTTATTGCGGTTACCTCATCCAGGCCCCGGAGAGGAACTGGGATGACATCAAGGGCGCCGACCTCAAGGGGAAGGTCCTTCTGTGCGAGATCAACGAGCCCGGGAACGTTCCGGGCGGCATCTTTGACGGCGAGGACATGACCTACTACGGCCGCTGGACCTACAAGTTCGAGAAGGCGGCCGAGCTCGGCGCCGCCGGCGTCCTCATCGTCCACAACACCAAAGGCGCAGCCTACGGCTGGGACGTCGTCCGGAACTCCTGGGCCAAGGAAACGTTCTTTCTGCCGGATAAGAATCCATCGCTTTATTTCCAGGGATGGCTTAGCGAGGCCGCGGCCCAGAGCGTCTTCAGCGCCGCCAAGATCAGCCGGGGCGAGCTCCTGGCTAGGGCCGAGACTCCCACCTTCACGCCCGTCCCCATGGGACTGCGCGT
>CAZSMW010000313.1:0-3401 GCA_964607985.1 uncultured Eubacteriales bacterium | reverse complement strand
TGCTTGTCGCCCTTACCGCTCACCGACTGGGCTACGAGGATAAAATCCGCTATGTGAAATCGTTCCTTCCCAGCTTGGTTTAAAAATGAGTTTCGTGACGTCCTACTAATGGTACTTAAAAGGAAAATTTGGTCCATGTGTCGCCTGTTCGAGCGAGGACTGGGGCACTTGCCATCTCTTATGCAGATTCTGAAATCACCGACGCCTGAGATCAGCCCCCCTGCCCCCGGAGCTCAAGCTTTTACACGCATGAGCGCGTAGGAAAGGAAAATCACCACGTCAGGCAGGAAATGGATAAGCCAGGGCCAGGCGATCCCCTTCGTCTCGAGCATACTCTTCCCAAGCAGCCAGGCCAGGAAGCCGGTCATCATGGCCCCGACGAGACCGGGCGGCGACCCGTACAACCAATGCGCCAGGCCGAAGAAGACCGCGGCGAGGAGAAGCGTTTGGCCCTTGCCGATAACCTCCGTCAGCGTGGCCAGCAGTCCGGCCCGATGATAGACCTCTTCGGTAAACGCGTTGATCGCCGCGAAAAGAAGAACTGCCGGAAGAAGGGGAAGAGCTTTGACCACGGTCGCCCTGGAGGGCGCGATGGCCAGGAGCGTGGGGATCAGGACGGCCAGCGCGGCGACGCACGCGAAAATCCAGCCGAAGGTCCGCCACGAACCCCCCTCCCTTATTCCCAGCCAACGCACCGGTTCGATCGGCGCGTCTAGCCGGCCCTTGGTCATGAAGAACGCCCTCCGGTCGCGTTTCAAGCTCCAGAGGACGGCTATGACAGCCAGGGCGACTCCGATGTCCAGAACGTAGAGAGCCATGAAACCCTTGAAGAACGAAACTCCGGGGCTATTGAAATGTCCCTGGAACCAGGTCGTGGCCCGGATGAGCGACGTCAGACCGAAGACCAGGTAAAAGACGGCGAGGACCAAGGCATATGGGCTTAACCGGCGCAAGGCTCTTACGAAGCGGGTCAAGCCGAGGAAGACGGCTAAAAATGCGACCTTGCCCCAGAAGAGCGGAGCAGGGATGCGGCCGGCGAGCGCGTTCCAGAAAATGTCCGGAAGGTCCGAGACAAGCAGGATGACCACCCAGGCCGTGATGATCAGGAGCCGGCGCTCGCCCTTGATCGCGTCCAACGTCTTCCCTACTTTCATTTGTCTTCTGACGAGAGCTGTGTCCGTGCTCTTAAGTTTCCCATTTTCTCCGCTGCGCGTCAACACCAGTTGACGTTTTCTTACTTGATTTTCTTGTTCGGGCCTGGCCTCGTCACGTTTTCCCAGGGAGACGCGGTCGTATCCGTGACGTTGGCCCATTTCTTGAGGCTTTTCTCCCGCCATGGTGGAAGTCTATCGTCTTTTAACCAGGGAGGCGGGGTTTCTTGTCGCGACACGCTCTTCGGGCATCGATTTTCGCGTTGATTGACATGGCCGCGAGGCCGACGATTTATTATCGACATGGTTAAGAGGGGGAACCGCCCGAAAGATTCATTCGGAGGGCACGCCTGTCCGGAAACGGGGCGACAGGTTGTTCTGGCCCGGCCAAAGTCCGCGTTGCTCCCGGACGCGATCTCCTCTAGAATTGAAGCCGATAGACAAAACCGCGGCCGGGGCGGGTCTATAGTATAGGGATGGAGCGGACGAAAACCGGGACCAGATGACGCCGGAAGAGATCTACGACCGCTACGGAGAGAAGATGTACCACTACCTGGCCCTTCGGCTCAGCTCGCCGGAAGACGCCGAGGATGTCCTCCAAGAGACATTTTGCCGCCTGGCCCGCTATTCCGTGCGCTGGGCGCTCGTCCGGAGCCCGCGGGCCTTCGTCTTCAAGATCCTGCGGAACGAGGCCAACCGGTTCCTTCGGCGCAAGATCGGCGCACCCCGGATGGACATCCTGGACCCGGATCGGGAGCTCGAGACGGCGCCCGCCCTCGCCGGCCCGGACGATCGGATCGCGGCGCTTGTATCGCGGGGTCTCGCCCTCCTGCCGGACGAACAGAGAGAGACCGTCATCCTCAAGGTCTACCAGGGCTTTTCGTTCAAGGAAATCGCCAGAGTCTGCGGTCTGTCCGTCAACACGGCCGGCAGCCGGTATCGGTACGGGATCGACAAACTGCGCGCCTTCCTGGAGGGGAAATTATGAAAGAGGGCAGGGAGCTGGACGTCGAGAAGTTGCTCGAGTCGGTGGCGCCGGAACCGGTACCGCATGGACTCAAGGGGAGAGTCCTGCGAGCGGTCCAGGAGCACCGGGCAGGGAAAGCGGTGCTGTCTCCCCTCCTCCGGCTCTGCTTCGCGGGCTGCGCTGTGATCCTCGTCATCGTGATCGCGGCCGACGCCGCTTTGGAACACAGGGAGAATGCCGGTCTGACGGCGCTTCTGGGACCGCAGGTCCAGCCGGAGGAACAATCGATCGACTTGGCTTTGTTCAGGGACATTTTCGGCGGCTCACCGTCCGCGGCCGGCATGCTGGAGCTGAGAATTCTCTTGACAGGAGAAAGGCCGGATTTCCGGATCCGCTCTTATGTGAATCAACGGGTTTTCTTCGAGGAGGATATCAATGGCCACGAAAACAAAGAGAATATTCTTTAACATCCTGGCTAGCTTGCTGGCAGTTGTCACAGTGGTGCTCGCCGTCCGGGCCGTGCTGAACTACACCGGGGGAAGAACGCTCGCCGCCTATCTCGAAAAGGCCAAAGCCGACGGCGTCGCCATGAAAATGAAGGACCTTGTCCCCGACTGCCCGGATTCAGATAACGGCGCCCCTCTCTGGAAGGCCGCTGAAGCCCTGATTCAGATCGAGAATAAAGACAGGGGTTCGCTGAGCAGGGCCATCCAGGACTTTTTTGACGGCCGATCTCCCGACATCGAGACAGGGCGTCTTCTCGCCGCTCTCGTGGAAAAAAACCGCCGGGTCCTCGACCTTATGGTCGAATCCTCCAAGCGGACCTGCTTCCGTTACCAGGACTGGAGCCGCCCCGCCTACGAAGCGACGTTTCTCGGGGCCGTTAACCTGATCCAGGCCACAAGACTCCTGGCCGTCGACGCCGTGCTCCGGGCAGACGACGGGGATATCCGGCGAGCCTTGGACCAATGCCTCGCCGGCATGAGCTTCAATCGGTTGCTCCTGGACGAGCCGTTTCTCATCAAGGGGCTCATCGCTCTCACCGATATGAAAATCTGCCTGATCGCCTTGATCAGAATCATGAGCGGAAGGGACGTGCCCCCCGATGTTCTCACCGCATGGACGGAAGAACTCGACCCGCTCGCCTGGCGGCAACGGTTCGCCAGGATCTTGCCGGGGGAACGCGCCTTCGACCTCGAGGCCGGGCTGGACCTAGTCCGAGGAAACTCGGAGGCCATCCGCGCCTTCTCGGAATCGAGGTTATTCGTGAGGTTATGGACTTG
>CAZSMW010000312.1:0-11368 GCA_964607985.1 uncultured Eubacteriales bacterium | reverse complement strand
CCGGGTCGTTGGACTTGATCAAAACATAATCGCGGAGGGCCCCGTTCTTATTCTGCGAGGGGAGCCGGACATCGAGGCCAAGCTCCTTTCCGGCGGCAATCTTCAGGGGGAACGCGGCCGGCTTGCCGTTTGTCAGGAACTTGAACTCCGGGTGGGCGATGTCTATTGAAAGCTCGAGTTCGCCGGTGTTCTTGATCGCGACGCGGGTCGACGCCTCCTCGCCTTCCAAGCTCAGCCCCAGGTCGATGTTATAGGCGCTGAGCTCGATCCGCGGCTGGGGCGGAACCTCGATCTCAGCGATGAGGCTGAGCTCCCGCCGGGAGGCGTCGGCGTCGTTCGATTCGACATAGACGTACTTAACGATCCTGCCCGAGTATCCCCTCGAGTCAAAGGAGGCCTTGATCCGGCCTTCCTTCCCCGGTCCGATCTTTTCCTCGGAGGCGAGGGCGGCCGCGCAGCCGCACGACGTGGCGACCTTCTCGATGACGAGCAGGGCGTCGCCTTCGTTCGTGAAAACGAACTCGTGAGTCAATATTTCGCCCTGCTTGATCTTACCGAAGTCCCAGGCTACCTCCTTGAACTTGGCCCGGGCCTGCTTGCCGGCGGCGGAAGCCGGGAGGATAATGCCAATAACGCCCAGGACGACAGCCGTCAGGACCAGAATTTTTTTATTCCTCATATCTTCCTCCGTTGCCGCTTATAATGACACAATTCGCGGCCGCGATTCAAGCCGCTTCGATTCCCCTCCGGCCTCTTCCGGATATCGCCCCTGCGCCAAAGCTCCCTATAATACGAAAAGAAATGTAGGCCTCTTCCATTTCGTCTGGCCCGGGTCCATGCGGTCAGACTGGAAGCCGATGGGCATGCCAATGTTTTACGGACCGACCTTCAAGGCACGGTCCATCAGGCGTTTCGAGCGGCCGGAGTTCGACCGCCGGCCTCGGTGACAATGACCGCCTGAGATGAGAGACCGTAGTGCCAAACATTTTTATGCGCGCTCGTAATTTATTCATTTACAGGAACTTCGAAAAACAAACTGTCGAAAATGAGTCATAAGAGAGGACGATCATCGGAGGCCTTTTTTTCTCGAAGCCGGACACGGGAGTAAAGATAAAGGACCCGGTCAAAACCGGAATCTGATCCCGGCCTTCAGGGACATTCCCGAAAAGTTGACCTTTGCTTCGCGAGGGACGCTGACACCCGCTTCGGTAGGCATATCCCTCCGGATGAAAACGAGCGGGAAATCCTCCTGGCTGCCGGCCCCGGCCTGAAAGTAATAGAGCGTTCCCTGTTCGGTGTAGGATTCGCCGTCTGAGTTGACCGAGATGTCCTTGCCCTTGAAGCCGCCGATCCTGGCGAATCGGAAATCGGCCTCGCCCACCAAGAAGAGACCCGGATAGAACTCCCATTCGCCGCCGACAGCGGCCCCCGCGCCCAGACCATTGGCTTTAGCATCCCCCTGCCACTCCTGCCAGAACGTCCCCTTCTCGAAACGGTAGAGGTAATTGGCCTTGGCGAAAAAATATTGGAGCGTTCCCTTGACATAGAGGTAAGGCAGCGGATAGTAAGCGATCCCGACCTTGAAGGGCATGGCCTGGACCTTGGGCCTGGTGACGAGGGCGTCCGGCAGGTCCCCGGCCGCGAAATCCACCCGGCTCGTGCGCCGGCCGGCGAAATAGTCCGCCCCGACGGACAGGTAGAGGCCGGGCATGAGGCTGTAGGAAACCTCCGCGCCCAGGATATAGGTCAGATGGAGCCCGGACACGCTGCCTTTGCCTTGCTTTCCCAGCACCGTACCGTAGTAGTCGGCCAACCCGCGGGCCCCGGCATTGAGGTCGCCCACGGCCGCAAAGTTCGCGCCGATCAGAACGGAAAAGCCGAAGGTTTTCGCCTCGGGGGGCTCGGTCGGGAGCCGTCCCGCCCGCACGACCGGGACGACCGGATTTTCCTCCTTCCGGATGAGTTCCGTTTTCCGCCCGGCGGGCGCCTCCTCTGTCTTTACGGGGGGGGCCTCCTCTTTCTTTATTGGTTCAACCTTCACCTCCTCGACGGGGACCTCGGGAAGCGGCTCGAGGGCCTGGACGAGACTCTCATGGATATAGCCCCGGGCGACAAGCCCGTCGTCTCGGGTGAAACGGACCAGGTACCACTCGCCCTCTTTCTTCTCGGCCTCGAGGACCGTGCCCTCAGGCAGCTGCTGGACGATGGGGCTCCCGATGTCCGGCGTGTCGCGGATGTTGGCCTGCTCAGCCGTGACCCTGATCTTGAAGGTTGGAGCCGGTTTTTCTTGCGCCGCCGAGACCAGCGGGATGACCAGGAGAACGATGAAAACGGCAACTGCTCTTTTGTTCATGGCTCGCATTGAACTTGCCGGGATTATAAAACAAATTCCCATTCAAGAAAAGGCCGGGATCATGGCCCGAAATTGCCGATAGGATTCTTTCTTCCAAATCACGTCCTATCGGCAATTTTGATCCCTGCTCCCTTTTTCAAGACCACGATGTGCTGGGCATGGATCCCGCGGAACAAGGGGACAACGCGTTCGACCCTAAAGCCTGCCGAGGCCGCTTCTTTTTCAAAAGTCGCTCCCGGGACCATCTTGATCGTCCTCTGGGTTCTCCTGAAGAAGCGCCGGAGTTTCCGCTGGAGCGCATGAAGGCCTTTCACCCGGTAAAAAGAGAGGATGACGCCTTCTTTCGCCACCCGGGCGAACTCCCGCAAGACCGCTTCCCGATCCTCCCCGGCGTGGAGGTGGTGGAAGAGGCGCATCGAGAAAACGTAGTCGAAGACGCCCGGCTTGAAGGGAAGTCCCCGCCTGAAATCCGCCTCGACGCCTCCGAGGTGCCGCCGTCTCTCGCTATTCTCTACGGCCCGCTCGACCATGGGAAAGGCGAGATCGCTCGACACCAGCCGGACCCCCGCGCCGAGCAGCAGACCAGAGAACCGGCCGTAACCGCAGGGCGCATCAAGGATTAGGGCGGCGCCCTCGCGCTCCCAGGCCGGTCCGCCCTTCTTTATTAGCCCGCGGAGAATCCGGCGCAGGATATGTTTCTCCCGAAAATCCACGAGCCGCTGATCAAGTCCCCTGTACCGTCGCCTCTCGTAGTCGGCGACTCCGGGGCGGTCGAAGGTCTTATTCGCTGAAGACGACATATTTCGGCCTCCCGTCGATGATGATCGTTTGCGGCCGGCCGGCGAACTCTCGGCCGGACCGGTCGAACGCGGCCTTCACCGGGCGTTTGAAAGCGTGCCTCACGGGCGGGCCCGACGTCCAGCAGACGGCAAAGGGACGGCCGGCCTTCCGGAAACGAAAGATCCGGACGTCGTCCCCGGCGCCGGAATTATGGCCGAACTCTGAAGCGTCGTTCGAGGAGGCCTTCGTCTCCCCTAGACCTTCGAAGACACTTCCCTCGAGCCGGGCCCGGAGCGTCCGGAAAGCATGGAAGGCGGGACGTCGCCTCCACGGCTCTTCGCGGGTGTCCACGAGGCCATATCCCGGGGCGGCCAACTGCCACCAGGTGATCCGTTCGACCAGCCCGGACGCCAGGAGGAGGACGAAGTAGCGGACGAGGTAGTTCGCCTGCTCCTCTTCCGTGACGTTGGGCTTGCCCGAAGCCGGCGAGTAAGGGCCGGTTCCGGCGAGCGGCCAATTGACTTCGGTGATCCAGAGATCGCGGCCGGCGCGCGCCGAAACGTCCACCACGGCCTTAAGGAGGGCGAGCTTCTTCACGGCGCTCCAGCCGAATTGCTTGTTCTCCGGCGCCCCCATCCGGTCGACGTAGAGGTGCGAGGTGACTTTGTCGAAGGGGAGGCGAGGCAGGGTCACGGAATAGAGATGGAACTCGAAATCGATCACAGCCGGTCCGGCCAGCTTCGCGCCGAAGCGGGGGGCGAGTTCGAACGCCGGCTCGGCGAGACGGACATATTCCCGGTGGTCCCAAACGCCCCACTTCGTCCTGTTCCAGGCGTGCCCGATCTCGAAGGTCGAAACGAGGGGGGCGAAGCGGCTGAAGACCTCTTCGAGGAAGGCGCGCCAGGCGCCTGGTTCGAGAACATCGGAGCGGCGTTGGAGGAGGGCCAGAGTGACTTCGAAGCCGCGGTCCCGGAGGGCGCGGACGAAGGCCTCGTGCGCGGCAAGTTTCCCGCGTTCCCAGGAGGGAACGCGAACGAGGGTCTGTTCGACGCCGGTTTCGGCGAGGAGGTCAAGCGCTTCGGCGTCCTTCGGGCCGGCCGAAGAAACGGCGCAGCTCATCGCGCCCGGGACGATCGGGACGGGGACGCGGTGCATTTCCTTCATGTAACGCCGGTAACGCCGGAGGCCGGGAACGAGCCGGCGGAGGTTGGCACCGGCGATGGCGAAATAGCTTCCGGCATGGCGGAGGTGGTGGCGGAAGCGCTCGGACCGTGGGGCCACGTTGTGCGGCTGATCGGCATACGGGTTCCACTCGAATGGAAAGCTCATATCACTGGATCCCCAGCCGCTCGGCCAGTCTCTTCAGCCGGAGCGCTTTCTTAAAAGCCACGAAGCCCGTATACCACCGCTTGTTCATGCGGTACCAAAGACGTAAGGCACGGGCGCCGGACCTGTCGCCGAGGTAAAGTCGCAGGAAATCATCTTGGTAAGCCGGGGGGATACCGAGCCGCGCGAGATTTCTGACGCGCCCGAGGAGGGGGACCTCCCGACGGATGCGGATGCGGTTGGTATCGATGAGAAAGAGGTCGTAGACGCCGGGACGAGAAGACCTGACGAGGACGTTCCCGTCCGATAGGTCGCGATGGAGGATGCCCTGGTTGTGGGCAAAGACGAGGAAGCGGGCGAGCTCCTCCAGGAGCCGGGAAAGGTCTTCAGGCGGGAGCGTCCGGAGCAGGTTGCGGATCTCCAGAGCGCCATCAACCCGGGAAGCGACGAAGTAGCTCTCGGCGACGATGCCGCACTCGCGGCGCTCGAGATAAGCCAGGGGGAGAGGTGTCGGCACCTTGCGGACAAGACAGGCGGCCGCACCGCGCCAGGCCTTGACGGCTTTGCCGGGGGCAAGGAGTGTCTTGATCTTTTTAAAACCCGAAGCGCGGAACTCCTTGACGACGGCGTCGATGGCGGATGAGGCAGCGCCTGCGGTTCCAGCGATACGGGGATCCGCAGTCGCCGTTGCGGAAAGGGGACCGGAAACCGCGGGTACGGAGATCATTAAGGCAGGAGTGATGATAGTCGGGCCTGAAACGGGGATAGAAACGGCGGCCACCCGGTTCCGCTTTTCAAAGAGGACACGGGCGGAGGGGCCGGAGACAAGGGCACGGCAGTCGGAAAGAGCGCGGAGGAACTCGGGAGTATCGTAGTCCGGATGGACCCGGCCTTTGAAGGCTCCGAGCCTCACCGGCACACCAAACATTTTAAATGCGCTTTTATCTTTCATATATCTCTTAAGCGGCACAACCTGAAGTCGCGGGCTTTAGCCTATGTCCGTTGCTTCATGCCATATCGGACAATTATGCGATATTGCACAAGCTCAGACCAAAGCCTGAGGCCGCATGGAAAGACGCAGGCCTATGCTCGCGGTCACATCTTTTTTATCATATTTTTGAGCGCCGACGCCAGCGCGATCGGCGTGAAGCGCTCCCTGGCCAGGCGATGGCCGCCGGCGGCGATCCGTTCGCCGAGGGCCGTGTCCTTTTTCAGGGCGAGGACGGCGTCGGCGATGGTTTCGGCGTAAGGCTCGCCGCAGAGGAGGATGTTCTCGCCGTGGGTGAAGAACTCCTCTGCCGCCGGGGTCCGGGCGGTGATCACGGGCTTCCGCATTCCCAGCGATTGGTAGACCTTGTGGGGGATGACGCGGCGCGCCTTCGCCGTCCGGCCGAAGACACCCAAGCAGACGTCGGACGCGGCGATGAGGGCCGGGATCTCATGATAGGGCGCCCAGGGCTCGAACCGGCAGTTTGCGGCGCCGATTGTTGCAGCCAGTTCCTTCGTCCGGGCCCAGGTCTGACCGGAGCCGACGAAGCGGAAGACGACCGAAGGGTCGCGGCCGAGGACGATGCGGGCGGCCTCGACGGCTGAATCGACACCGTGGAGCGGCAGGAACGATCCGAAGAAGAGGACGGTGAAGGGCCCGGTCCGGAGGCCGGAAGGCAGGCGTTCGGGGTCGAAGAGCTCGTCGTCGTAGCCGACGGGAATGACGCCGATTTTGCGGGCGGGCACCCCGTACGCGCGGCAGAAATAGTCCTTGTGGGCGGCGGTGTCGGCCAGGATGAGATCGGAGAGGCGAAACGACCAGGCGTCGATCCGGAAGTTCCACCAGGCATGGAGCGAGGACGGAGGCCGGCGCTTCCTGTCGAGAATCTTGGTCTCGTAGCGAGGGGCGAGGGGGTCGAAAACGAGCGGCTTGGCCAGGAGGGTCGCTAGGAAACGGCCCAACGGGACATCTTTCTGGCAGAATTCGGGGACGAAGAAGCAGTCAAGACGCGAAAGGGGGACCCGGGGGCCCGACCGCGGAGAGCCGGCCGCCAAGCGGGCTAGAAGCGTCGGGTAGCGGAGCCAGACCTTGAAGCTTTGGGGCGCCGGGTACCCGGCCACCTCGTCGCCTAAGGCGGCCAATCCCTTACGAATGACGGCGTTCCGCGGATAGGCGGGATCGTAGGCGCCGATGAAGCCGAATTTCACGCGCTTATTATATCAAGCAAGAGGGGGTCAGGTCTTAACATTTAACAAAAAAGTCAAATGTTAAGACCTGACCCCCTCTTGTTGACGCCGGCGGCAAGGTCGGATACGATAGACATCGAGAGGAGAATCACCATGGCTTTGGACCCGGAACTGCTCGCCATCCTGGCCTGCCCCTACTGCAAGGCTGACGTGGAGTTGACGGCCGACGGACAGGGCCTGAAGTGCGTGGAGTGCCACCGCGTCTACCCGATCCAGGACGACATCCCGGTGATGCTCATCGACGAGGCCTCCATTGAGCCCGAGAGAGAAACTAAAGGCTGATCCCTCCACCCTCGGTAAGATCCTTCTCATCCGTCTGCGGCGGATCGGCGACATCATCCTGACGACGCCGGCCGTGCGGGCCCTCAAGCTCGCCCTTCCCCAAGCCGAGCTCACCTACGTCGTCGAAGAGCCCTACCGCCGGCTCGTCGAGGGCAACCCCGACCTGGCCGAGATCATCGTCATCCCCAAGGGGCAGACGGGCCGCGATTTCGCGGCGCTCATCCGCCGGGTCCGGAAGGCAAAGTTCGACGCCGTCCTCGATTTCCACGGCGGCCCCCGGGCCTCCCTCCTCACCCTCCTTTCCGGGGCGAAAATCAAGATCGGCTACAGGGTCAAGTACAGGAGCTTCATCTATGATGTCCGCGTTCCGCGCCGCACCGCCGGGGCCCGCATCCACAGCGTCGAGAACCACGTGAACCTCGTCCGGGCGCTGGGCGTCCCGGTGACCGAGGTCTCGGGGCTCGTCGTCCCCGAGGCGAGGCCGGAAGAGGCGGCAACGGTCCGCCGGTTCCTAGCCGAGAACGGGTTCACGGCCGGCGATGCAGGCGGCCCCGTCGTCCTCCACATCGGGGCGGGGACGAGGTTCCGTGACTGGGGGGCGGAAAACATGGCCGAACTCATCCGGCTGCTCGAGACGCGCCCGGGCGTCCGGGTCATCCTCATCGGCGGCCGAGAAGACCGGGAGATCGAGGCGGCGATCCTAGAACGGGCGCCCGGGACGCTTTCTCTCGTCGGCCGGCTTAACCTGGCCGAAACACGGGAGCTCATCGCGCGCGCGACGCTTTTCGCCGGGCCGGACAGCGGGCCGATGCACATCGCGGCCGCGACCGGGACGCCCATCGTCGCCTGGTTCGGGCCGAACGTGACCGCGCACGTCGCGCCCTGGAAACCGCGGGCGGAGACGCGGACGATCGAAAAGGACCTGGAATGCCGGCCGTGCAAACAAAGAAAGTGCGTTCACGGAGACCTCCGCTGCATGCGAACGATCACACCGAAGGAGGTCTTCGAGGCCTGTGATGTTATAATAAGCAAGAACCGAGGCGCGTCATGAAGTTATTCACGAGGGACCCTTCAAAGGACATCTGGGCTTCCCTGCCCGGTCAGGTTCTGGCCGCGAGTCTTCTTTTTTCGATGATCTCCATCAGCCTGGCCGAGGGCTTCCTTTTCCTGGCCATCGTCCTCTGGGCCGTTTGGGTCATCAAGGACAAACGGCCGTTCCGAGCCCCGACATTCTTCATCCCCCTGCTCGTCTACTCGGCCCTGTCCCTCGCGGCGGCCGCTTTTTCCGTCAATCAGGCGATCAGCTTTTTTAACCTCCGGCAGCTGGCCCTCTATCTCATCATCCCCGTCGCCTACATGTCGCTCGGCTCGATCGAGGAGATCGGCAGGGCGAACCTGGCAGTCTTCGTGTCGGCCGCCGCAAGCATGGCGTATTCGTTCTATCATTTCGTCTTCAAGGCCGCACCCGATGAAAGGATCAAGGGGTTCATGGGTCACTACATGACCCAGGCGGGACTCCTTGTTCTGTTCGTGTCCCTGGCCCTGGCCATGCTGTTCTTCGAGCGGAAGAAGGTCCGTTGGCTGTGGGGGGCAGGCGCGGTAGCGGCGATGGCGGCCCTGGAGTTCACCCTGACCCGGAACGCCTGGATCGGATTGGCCGTGGCGCTATGCGTCCTCGTCTTTCTTTACAAGCCGAAGTTCATGCTCGCCGTGCCCGTCCTCGTCGTCATCGTCTTTTTCGCCAGCCCGGCCCCGATCAAACAGAGGGCCCTCAGCATATTCACCCTTCAGGGTTTCTCGAACCGGATCCGTGTCGAGTATTTCCAGGCCGGCCTTAAGATCATCCGCGACTATCCTTTGTTTGGGACGGGGCCGGACACCGTGGACATGGTCTTCCAGAACCCGAAATACGGGCTGTCCGAGGACGCCAAACGCAACGTCCACCTGCACAACACCCCGGTCCAGATCGCTGCCGAGAGGGGGATCCCGGCGCTCCTGGCCTGGTTGGCGTTCATCGTCTGGACGTTCCTCGAGCTGGCGAAGCTCGTCAGGGTCCGGGGCAAGGGCAAAGAGCGCGGCGGAGGAAGGGACCCGGCCGTCACCCCGCTTGCAGCGGCCGCACTGGCGGGGTTGGCGGCTTTCGTAGTCAGCGGCCTTTTCGAGTACAACTTCGGCGACTCCGAGGTCTTGGTTCTCTTTTTATTCCTGATGACCGTGCCGTTCTCCGAAAGGAGGGGTCAGGTCTCAACATTTGACAAAAAATGTCCAACGTTGAGACCTGACCCCCTCTAAAAGATGAAAAAGAAGCTCTTGACCGCGGTCCTCGCGATCCCCGTTCTTTACTTCGGCTGGCTGGGTTTCGAGTCATTCGGCTCACGGCCCTACGTCAACGCCACGCCCCCCGCGCCCGCCCAGAATGCCCTCGAGGTCGAGGGGGTCTACCACATCCACACGAAGTTCTCCGATGGCCACGCGTCCGTCGATGAACTGACCGCCCAGGCGTCGCGCGAGAAACTCGATTTTCTCATCCTGACCGACCACGGCAACCCCAACTTCGAGAGCCTCCGGAGCCAGGGCCGGATGGACGGGGTCCTCGTCCTGGCCGGGTCCGAGCTCAACGTCAACCGCGGCCACCTGGTCGCCCTCGGCTTCCGGACGCCGGACCGAAATTTCTCCCAGAAGGCTGAGGACGCCGTCCCCGAAATCCAAGCACTCGGCGGCTTCGCGATCATCGCCCATCCCTACTCCAAGGTCAAATGGTCGTGGGGCGACGTCTCGGTCTATTCGGGCCTCGAGATCATCAACGCCGACACGATGTTCAAGAACAACGTCGGGCGCGTCCTCCCCTATCTGCCGCTCCTTCTTTTCCGCTCGCGTCTTCCGCTCCTCAGGATGATCGAGCACCCTGAGATCAACTTGAAGAAATGGGACCAGCGGGCCTCGACATCCGCAGTCTATGGATATTTCAGCGCCGACGCCCACCTCTACTACCGGGCCATCTTCTCCCTGCTCCACATCCATGTCCTGCTCGACGAACCGATCGCGGACGGCTTCGACGCGGCCGCGGGACAGGTCTACGCCGCCCTCAGGAAGGGCCGGTTTTTCAACGCCATCGAAGCTGCGGCCGGCGCCAGGGGTTTTCGGTTCAAGGCTTCGGCGGCCGGGGGGGCGACCTTCCGGATGGGGGACACGATCCCGACCGGCGAGGCCGACCCCGCTGGGCCCATTCGGTTCGAGGCGTGGGCGCCGTTCTCGTTCGCGACAGAGATCCACCTCGTCCGCGACGGGCGGACGATCGCGTCCACGCGCGACGATATTCTGCTCGCCGAAGCGCAGGGACCGGGCGTTTACCGGGTGGAAGTTTTCCTCAAGGAGCGAACGCCTCTTGCCGCCGACATCCCGTGGATCATCTCCAACCCGATCTTCCTGAGAAAGGACTGAGGCCATGATGAACGTCGATCCCGCGAGACTCCAACGCATCGTCCGCAAATTCAAGGGCCGGAAGGTCGTCGTTCTGGGCGACATCATGCTCGACAAGTACCTGTGGGGAAGCGTCTCCCGGATTTCTCCGGAAGCGCCCGTGCCGGTCGTCGAGGTCAAGAGGGACAGCCTATGCCTGGGAGGGGCGGGGAACGTCTGCCGGAACCTGGAGAGCCTGAGCGCCGCACCTGTCCTGGTCGGGGTCGTCGGGAAAGACACGGAAGGCCGCTGGATACGAAGGAACGTGCCCGACAGCCGCGGCATCATCCAGGATCCCGGGCGGCCCACGACGACCAAGACGCGCATCGTCGCCCACCACCAGCAGGTCGTCAGGGTCGACCTCGAGAGGAAAAAGGCCGTCTCCGCGGAGATGGAGGAGCAAGTCCTCAACTTCATCCGGAAGGAGGAGTGCGGCGGGATCGTCCTCTCGGATTACAGCAAGGGGATGCTGACGGCCGGTCTTGTCAGCAGGATATTGGCGCATGCCGAGGCGAACGGCATCATGGTCTTCGTCGACCCCAAAGTCGAGAACTTCGGCCTGTTCACGCCGGTGACCCTGATCACCCCGAACCACGTTGAGGCCGAGAAGATTGTCAGCCACGAATGCCGGACCGATGCCCAGGTCGAGCGGGCGGGCGAGGAGATCCTGTCGATCGTCCGGAGCCGATACCTTATTTTGAAGCGGGGCGAACAGGGGATGTCGGTCTTCGAGACGGGCCGGAAACCCGTCCACATTCCGGCCATCGCACGGGAGGTATTCGATGTCACGGGCGCGGGCGATACGGTCATCGCAGCGGCGGCCCTGGCCCTTCTGGCCGGGGCGACCATCCTCGAGGCGGCGGTACTGGCCAACGCCGCGGCCGGCGTCGTCATCGGCAAGATCGGGACGGCGGCCGTGACCCCCGAAGAGCT
>CAZSMW010000311.1:0-2332 GCA_964607985.1 uncultured Eubacteriales bacterium | reverse complement strand
GTCCGGGCGATGTTCTCTTCGAGGATCGAGCCTTTCATCAGGCGGAGCACCGCCATACCGATGACGGCGGCCGGATAGGTGGCCGCGATGGTCATGCCCGCCCTGAGGCCGAGATAGGCGTTCGCAGCACCCAGGATCACGGTCATCAAAAGCCCGATGATCAAGGCCCGCAGGGTGAACTCCTTCATCTCGGTTTTTTCCGGAACGTACGGTTGATGGCTCATCACGCTCTCCTTGTCGATTGATTTTCTTATTGTATATTAGATTTCCCGAGGCAAAGTCAAGCGGGTTGTTTGCCGGCAGTTTCCATTTGCCATAATCCTGATTTTATGGTAAATAATGACTTTGTGAAAAGAAGGACAAGATGAGCATATTGAGCTGGATGAAAAGCCGTTTTTTCTGTGATCTGGCAATTGACCTGGGGACCGCCAACACCCTCGTCTTTCTGAAGGGCAAGGGGATCATCGTCCAGGAGCCTTCCATCGTCGTCATCAATAAGCAAACGGGGAAGGTCGAGGCTGTCGGTGCTCGGGCCAAGGAGATGCTGGGGAAGACGCCCAACAGCTTCATCGCCATCAAGCCCATGCGCGACGGTGTCATCGCCGACTTCGAGATCGCCGAGAAGATGCTCGATTTTTTCATCAAAAAGGCGATGGAGAACCACGGCTTTCTCCTCAGGCCCCGGATTGTCATCGGCATTCCGACCGGGATCACCCAGGTCGAGCGCCGGGCTGTCAAGGACGTTGCCATGCGGGCCAAGGCGTCCGAAGTCTACCTTATAGAGCAGCCCATGTCGGCGGCCATCGGAGCGGGCCTGCCGTTCTCCGAACCGACGGGCAACATGGTCGTGGACATCGGCGGCGGAACGACGGACATCGCCGTCATCTCGCTGGACGGGATCGTCTTCAGCCACTCTATCCGCACCGCCGGCAACGAGATGGACGAGTCCATCATCCACTATTTGAAGAAGAAGTATAACCTCCTGATCGGTGAGCGAACGGCCGAGCACGTGAAGATACAGATCGGGTCCGCCTACCCGCTCGACCTGCCCTTAACGATGGAAATCAAGGGACGGGACCTCCGCGAGGGCATCCCCAAGACCATCGTCGTGGACGATCAGGAGATCCGGGAGTCGATCGAAGAGGTCGTGGCCTCCATCGTCAACGCTATCCGGATCGCCCTCGAGAGGACGCCCCCCGAGCTGTCGGCCGACATCATCGACCGAGGGATCATCCTGACCGGAGGCGGCGCCCTCCTCAAGAACCTGGATAAGCGTATCCGCGAAGAGACCCAGCTTCCGGTTTTCATCACGGACGATCCCTTGACCACCGTCGTCCTGGGGGCCGGAAAGATGCTGGACGACCTCGAGCTCTTAAAGAAGATTTCCCTCATATAGATCGAGATCCTTAGAGGTCCATGCCCTTTTTTCTGAGAGAGCGGAAAAACGTCGTCGTCCTAGCCGTCCTCGTGTTTCTCAATCTCCTCTTGATCTCGATCCAGGTCCCCTTGGGCAGCGAGCACACGCTTTTTAAAAAGATCATCTTTTCGGTCTTCTCGCCCGTTCAGAGGACGGTCGTTTCGGCAGGCGCGGCCGTGTCCGGGACCTGGAACGGATTCTTCCGCCTCAGGGGCGTCCGGATTGAGAACCAAAAGCTCAAAAAGGACATCTTTTTCCTCCGGCAGGAAAACATGTTCCTCCTGGACAGATTGAAGTTCCTTCAGGGCGATAAGATGATCCAGGATAACCTGGGCGCCATCCGGAAGACCGTGCTGTCCGCCCGGGTTATCGGCGTCGACGCGAGCAACTATTACAAGTCCATCGTCATCAACAGGGGCGGCATCGACGGCGTCAAGGCGAACATGGCCGTTTGCGATAAGCACGGAAATCTGGTCGGACGGGTCATTGAGCCTCTCGCGCTCAAGGAGGCCAAGGTCCAGTTGATCACCGATGAGGACGCCGGAGTGAGCGTCATCTCGGGAACCGACAAGGTCGTTGGGGTCCTCTCCGGCGATTCCCGGGGAAACTGCCGGATCAAGTATGTGGTGACCACGTCGCCGGGAGGGCAGGAGGGCGAGGACCTCTTCACGACGGGTTACGATAAGCTCTTTCCCCCCGGGATCAGGGTGGGAAAGATCACGCTCATCAAAATCGACGGCTCTTTCTTCAAGACGATCCTGGTCCGGCCCTTTTTCAGCTACGGCGACCTGGACCAGGTTGCGGTCCTGAAAGAGCGCTTCGAGGACTTGTTCTGAGGAAAGGCGAACATGAAGGACATCCTGAAAACCGCGGCCGCGACGCTGGCGGCCTTCGTCCTTTACAGCCTGCTCGGCA
>CAZSMW010000310.1:0-3986 GCA_964607985.1 uncultured Eubacteriales bacterium | reverse complement strand
AGAAGCTCCTGGAGCTGCAAAATTCATTGCCGGTCCAACCAACGCTCTTCGGTCCATAATTTTTTGGGGGAACTCCTGGAACGAGTTCACAGGACTTCCCCCAATAAATAGGGTGGATTTCGGCTAACTTCTTTTTTTGCTATCAGATGTATGCGATTCCATCTGGAATTGCAAAATTGGGGGAACTTTCAAGTAAAATGGGGTCTCTCTCGATGCCAAGCCTGACCGCTTGCATACTTGCGTATGTCGGAGGAGACCCCATATGTATTTTGCCAGAACCGCCCAAATATTGCGAGAGCAGATGGTCAGATTTTCGGGGGAACTTTCCACGGGGCTGCCGAAAGTTGCACGTCGGTTTGTGGCCGAGATGGTTTTTGGGATCCAGGCTCGGGGCTCTGTACGGTTGACGGAAGTAGGGCGGGCCCTGGGCGAGAGGATCTCGCTGAAGAAGACCGAGGAGAGGCTCTCTCGTCAGCTGGGGCGCAAGCGCCTGGACCGCGAGATCCAGCGTCGGCTGATCGAGCACGCCGCGCCGCGCATCGAAGACGACACGCTTCTGGTCTTGGACCTGTCGGACGTGACCAAAAAGTATGCGGAGAAGATGGAACACTTGGCCCGGGTCAGGGACGGCAGCGAGAAGGAGTTGGGCTGGGGGTACTGGACACTGAACATCGTCGGGGCGAACACGAAAGGGACGAAGATCGTCCCTCTCTACGGACGGTTGTTTTCACATGCGGTGGCGGGCCACCAGAGCGAGAACGAGGAGATCCGAGAGGCGGTCGGGGAAGTGTCGGAAGGAGTGAGGAAGCGGGGTATATGGGTCATGGACAGGGGCGGAGACAGGAGCTATATCTTTAATTATCTGCTGCATAACAAGCTCAGGTTCCTGATTCGCGTCCGCGGGGACCGGGGGCTGAGGACGGCCAAGGGGGTCGAACCGGCTGTCGATCTAGCCCGGAGCTGCCCGATGCTGTTTTGCGAGACGGTGGTGAAGGAAGAAGCTGGTCACGAACGCTTGGTCCATCTGTCGTGCGGCATGCGCAAGGTGCGCTTGCCCGGCCGGAGGGAAGAGCTGACCCTGGTCGTGGTGAAGGGATTCGGGGAAGAGCCGTTGATGATCCTGACCAACCTCGCCGTGCGCCGCAGCCGCAAGTCGGTCTGGCATGTGATTGCCTCCTACATCACCCGCTGGCGCATCGAGGACGTCATCCGGTTCATCAAGCAGAGTTACCGGCTGGAAGATATCCGCTGTCTGACCTATCACCGGCTCCAAGCCCTGATGGTGCTGGTGACGGCTGCCGCCTATTTTGCCGCCGTGTACTTGGGACTCCGGATGAAGCTCCGCGTTCTGGCCGGCCATGTCCTGCGGGCCTCGAAGCGCGTGTTCGGCATCCCCGACTTCCGCCTCTACGCCTTGGCCGATGGGATCCGACAGTTTCTCTACAGTCAGACCCAGGGACTGAAGAAGCTCCTGGAGCTGCAAAATTCATTGCCGGTCCAACCAACGCTCTTCGGTCCATAATTTTTTGGGGGAACTCCTGTCGGGCGAGATCTATTGACAAATATGGTCATTTTGACCATATTATTAGGTAAGAGCAAATTCATGGAAACGATTCCTTTAACCACGGCCAAGGCGAGACTCTCGGGCCTCGTCGAGCGTCTAATCCATTTGAAGGAACACGTCGTGATCACGAAGCATGGAAAGCCCGTGGCGGCCCTTATCCCCTATGAGGATTGGGAGAGGCGCGCGGCCGGCGCCGCCGGCGGGCTGGCGTCCGTCGCTCTGCCTCCGGAAAATCTCGACTCCGAAATCGACGCGATGATCGGAGAGATCTACGAGGCCCGGGCTAAATCCCGGGCCCGAAAGCCAGCCCTCTGATGTACCTCTTCGACACGGACATCCTCAGCCAGATCGCGAAAAAACAGCGGCCGGAGGCCCTGATGTCGAGGCTGGCCCGCACACCGCTCGCCTCCCAGCACACGAGCGCCGTGAACGCGGCGGAGATCTATTATGGGATCTTCAGGACGGAGGGCCGGGAAAGTCTCCTCCGGTTTTTCGAGGACCGGATCTTCCCGCGGTTGACGATCCTTCCCTTTGACCACGAAAGCGCCCTGATCTACGGGCGTCTCAAGTCCGGCCTGGAGCAAAAGGGCCGGCCGCGTTTCGAGCCGGACCTTCAAATCGCCGCTATCGCCCTCCGGCATCGCCTGACTGTCGTCACGGGCAACGTCCGCCACTTTACCGGGATCCCCGGCCTTAAGGTCGAGAACTGGCTCGCGCCCTGAAATTGAGATTCCGGCGCCGGTTTCGGAAAAGCTCGATGGCGACCACATTTCAGACGGCCGAGCGGCAATGTCAATAGCCGCGAAAACCGCGCCCGAAGATCCAATAAGGGCAAGAAGCCCGTTGGCTAACCTCGCCACGCTCTTACTCGGGCGCCCTCGACGGGCTTGTTTCTCTTATCCGTTGTTGTTATCATGAGCCCGTGAATATCAAGGAAAGGAAATCCCCATGAGAGCGCCAGGGGAGAGCCGGCAGAAAGCGTCCGCCACGGAAATGTTGCTTCTCCGCGACCGCCTGGGACTCCGGAAATATAGGAAGACGGCGAAGAGGGACCCTGAGAAACGAGAGCTTCTCCTGAAATTGGCCCTCAAGAAGATCGAGAAGGTTGACCGCGATAACTATATCTCGGTAGGCTTCCGGAAGCGCCGCGTCCGATTTCCCGCCGCGTGACGAATTCTCCGACCGTAATCGCCTTTAGTTCTCTTTCAGATTAAGAGTAGAGAGGCGCTTTCTGGCATCCGCGACTTCGGGCAATCCGGGATCGGCGTCTTTCCAGAGGTCGAAAAACTTCTGGTAGTGCTCCCTGGCCGCGGCTTTGTCTCCCTTTTGCTCAGCGATTTTTCCCAGCATATAAAAACTCCGGGCGTAGATATCGCCATACGCGATCCGGCCCGTCGTGAGGGCGACGATTCGTTCATATTCCTCCCTGGCGCGGTCCAGATCTCCGGATTTAAAGTAGGCTAAAGCCAGCGGCTCGAAATAGAAAGCTTGCTCATCGCCCGGAAAAGAGATTTCATGCGGCAACCGGCTGACGGCCCTTTTCAAATGATCGATGGCTTTATCCTCATTTCCCTTCTGAAGCTCGATCCAGCCCAGCAGATGGTCGACCATCCTCGCTTCCTTTTGATTCAGCGAGTTTTGGACAAGCCGGGACAGCTCATCGGCTGCTTTCTGGGCTTCGGCAAACGAATTCAGAGTGCAATACACCAGCCCTTTTCCTTGGAGGGCCCTCCTCTGCCAGGAAACATCGTTTATCTCCACAGCATTATCCCGGATTCTATCGAATTCCTGGATGGCCTCTTTGAGATGTCCCGATCGCCAAAGGCCATAGGCCGAAAGCTTACGGAATATATTCGCGAGAAACTTCTCGTCCAACTTCTCCATGGCTGCGATCGCCTGCCGGCCCAGAGCTCCGGCCTCGTTGAATTTCCCTTGAAGAATCGCCAGCAGAATCATCTCATAAAGATAATATCCTTGGGCCTCAGGAGCGCTGAGCTTCAAGAGATTCTGGTATTCTTCGGCCGCTTGGGAAAGATCTCCAAGATAAACGAAAAGGTTGCCTTTGGAAAGGAAGTTCTGGGGATCCTCCGGATTGAGGGCGATGGTTTTTTCAACTTCCTCGAGGGCCTCTTTGTATTTTCCCTGATACATATAGACATCGGCCAGATCGAAACGGAGAGGCCCGCTATCGCCGATGGCGCTGAAATAGCCCATGATCACCTCTTTGGCTTTTTCGGGTTGTCCCAAGGCTAGGTAGCTTGAGGCGACATAACTGTAGGCATAATATGTGCGGTCTTTATCCCGGATCGGCACCCGGCAGCGATCGATGCATTCTTCCCACATCTCATAGCCGTTGTAGACATGGGCCAATTTAATATTGGCAAAGGAGTCATCCGGGTAGATCTCCAGGAATTTTTTATAA
>CAZSMW010000309.1:0-4080 GCA_964607985.1 uncultured Eubacteriales bacterium | reverse complement strand
CGTTCCCTTTAGCTCGTCCATATAATTTCTCCCCGTCTAAGGACTTTCGATGGCCGTGATATCAAGAGGAGGGTATGGAGAAGGGCTTTGCTCCCGGCTCCGATAAAGAATCGCCTGAGACTCGCATCCTCCTCGGCTCCTCCGGCCCAAGACTCCAGGCACATCTAATAAGCTGAAGGAAACCCATCCTCGGAGTCTTGGTCCCTCGGAGGCCTGCGGCTACCCTCGTCGGACGCTCGTCTCAGGCTGATCTCCGCATGGTCGCTGCAGCCCTTCCCCATGCCCTCCCATCACGGCCCTCCAAGGTCGTTTCGGCCTCATCCCATCTTACTGTTCAGCGATCTGCAACAAACGTAAGAGAACCTTTGTTAGAAATCAATAACTTAGAATTGGCGAGACCGGCTTGAAAAGGCATGCGACCGGCCGGCCCCGATACAGGTCGGGGAATCCAAGGGGGTATGCCCCCTTCGGCCGCAGGGCGTGGGTCCATGCCCCGCCCGAGAAAGGAAGGCAGGGAGCGAAGCGACCGCTGGAAGGGGGAAACGCGAAGCGGGTTCCCCCTCCAAGTTGACTTGAGGATTGGGACGCCGGTCATGATGCGTTTAAGTAGCGGGCTCTTGTGTATTTGAAAATAGGACTTGATTTTATTTCAAATTGGAAATACTTTATTAAGCGATATTACGAAGTTTATCGAACTAATCTGGGCCGGACCCCAGGGAAAGTGTTTCGAACGGACCTTTATGAGATGGTTGTCCGGCCGGCTGAAAGGGTAGGATAGTCTCAGGCGTATGAAAGAATTCAACGATCCCAACGGCACGGCGAAGTACATCAACAAACTGAACAAAGTCAAGGTCCTCAATCTCATCCGGAACAGCGATCGGATCTCCCGCGCCGACATCGCCAAGATGACGAAACTCAGCGCACCCACGGTTTCCCGGATCGTCGAGAGTCTAATGGACGTCGGGCTCGTCAATGAAACGGGACCCGGCGATTCCACGGGCGGCCGGCGCCCGACCCTCCTCAAGTTTTCCGCGGACAACAATTTCATCATCGGCATCGACCTGGGGACGACGAACATCTACGGCGTCCTCTCCAACCTCGAAGCGAAGATCATCGCCGAGAAGAGCTGCCCGACCCGGGTTCAGGACGGCTTCCAAAGTATCATGGCCAGGACCTCCGAGGTCATCGAGGAGTTGAAAGGCCAACTGGGAGATAAGGCCGGCCGGATCTTCGGCGTGGGAATGGCGGTCGCCGGCTTGATCAATCGAGACCGGAACATCGTCGAGTTCTCGCCGGACTTCCATTGGCACAACGTCGATGTCGTGGGCGAGCTGTCCCGGTGGCACAATATGCCCATCGTCTTCGACAATGTCACCCGGGTCATGGCTCTCGGCGAATATTGCTACGGGATCGGCAAACAGTTCAAGAACTTCGTCTGCGTGAACGTTGGATACGGCATCGGTGCGGGGATCATCATGAACGGAGAACCCTTGTATGGACCCAAGGGCATGGCGGGGGAATTCGGGCACATCACCCTGGAAAAGGACAGCAGGGTCCAGTGCGAATGCGGGAACTTCGGCTGCCTGGAAGCCTTGGCTTCGGGAAACGCGCTCGCCAAGGCGGCCAGGAGCAAGATCCAGGCGGGGGCCAAGAGCTCCATCGAAGACATGTGCGGGAACGATCTCGGGAACATAACCGCCAAGATGGTTGCGGACGCAGCGAAGCAGGGGGATGCCGTGGCCTGGGACGTGTTCAACAGGTCCGCGGAGTTCCTGGGCATCGGGATCGCCGGCCTGATCAACCTGCTGAGCCCGGAAGCCATTGTCATCGGCGGCGGTGTCGCCCAATCCGGGGACATCCTCTTCGACATGGTCCGGAAGACCGTGAACAACCGGGCCTTGAACAAGATCTCCCGGGAGGTCGCCATCCTTCCCGCCACCTTCGGGATGAGGGCGGCCGTGATGGGCGCGGTCTCTCTTATTCTGAATAAAGTCCTCAACCTCGAACAGGCGAACGGCCAGGAGTTCACTTAAAAAAGAGGGTGCGACGCCGGGGCCACGCTCAAGTGGGACGCTGTGAAGATGCGCTTCCCCAACATGCCCGATGCGGACCAGTACCTCCACAGAACGTACCGGGCGGGCTGGAGCCTTTGACCGCGCGGTGAGAGAAGCACCATCCGAAGATAAAGATGAAATACAGAATAACGACGCGGATCTTGGCGTTGTCCCTTGCCCTGTGGTCACTTACCATACCGTCCGTTTTCGGTTCCCGAAACGACGGGCCTCCCGCGACGGCGGGTGGACTCGAGAACGGGACCCTGTCCCTCCGCTTCTCGGAGCCCGGATTGTCCGTGCTGACGAACAAGTTGACCGAGAGATCGTACACGCTGAGCGCCGAGCCCTTCGCGCTCCTGATCGAGATCGACGGGATCCGGTCTCGCGCGACGGCCGAGGATTTCCTCCTGGGAAAGGCCGAGAACCCCTCTCCGGCCTCGCTCCGGCTCCAATACGGCGGAAAAGAGGGCCGGAAGGGGCTCGCGGTCCAGGTCGACTACGAGCTGGGGGAAAAGGCTTGGTACGTTCGCAAGCATCTGACGGTCCTCAATGGCATGAGGGAGGCCGTCGTCATCCACGACGCCACCGTCGACGACCTCCGTATCAAAGAGGTCCCGTTCCCCGCCAAGGCCGAAAATCCCATCTTTCTGGATGGCCAGCTCTTCTGGGGAATGGAATAGCCGATCGCCGAGGCGGATTTCCGTGACGGCCGCTTCCGCCTGACTCATTTTCCGGCCGCTTCCCTCCCGCCCGGCGGATCTTGGACGAGCAAGACCGCCGGCTTCGGGGTGTCGGAGTCCGGCCGGATCGAAGAAGCCTTCGGCCGCTATAACCAGGTTATCAGGGCCAACCGCGTCGATTTCGCGACCTTTTATTTCGACTGGCCCTGCCACCAGCTCGAAGACCTCGTCCGGACGATCCGGACTCTCGGACCGGACTGTATCATCAACAGCCGGATCAAGACGTTCCGCTTGCCGCTTCCGCAGCCGTTCCTCTTTTGCGATTACATCTCCCTGGGAGACAACGAGATCGCCGACAGGATGCCGGGGTACGATTGGGAGAATCCGGGGACGCTGAACTCGACCTACGAGTATAGCCGGAACGACAATAACTGGATAGACCCGCGGGAGATCGTCTTCCGGCTCGTCGATATCGTCAGCAAGGGCGGCAATTATCTGCTGAATGTCGGCCCCACCTCCGGCGCCCCCCGAAAACCCCGCGTTGACATTTGCCGGTCACTCGAATACCATACCGGCGCGGAACGCGTACGCCCACGACGCCCATGATCTGCAACAGCGCAACCAGGACTTGAATCTCATGAAAAAGTCGCTGCTCCTCCTCCTCGGAGTAGCCTCGCTCCTGACGGCCTGCTCGCCGAAGCCCGCGCCGGAAATGACCGCGGATCCGGCCGAATCCTCGGCCCGGGCCCTGGCCGCGCGCGTTCTTCCGGGCCGTGCCGGAAGCTTCGTCTTCGAGCGGATCGATCCCGAGGACGGCCGGGACGTCTTCGAAGTCGAGAGCCGCGGCGACCGGATCGTCATCCGGGGCCCCAACGCAGTGGCCATGACCTCGGGCTTGAACTGGTATCTCAAGACCGTCTGTCACTGCCAGGTTTCGGTGAGCGGCGATCAGCTGGCCCTGCCTGCCGCGCTCCTGCCCGTCCCCGAGAAGATCCGCCAGCGGACGCCATACACGCTGCGCTATTTCTTCAACTACTGTACGTTCTCCTACACGATGGCCTGGTGGGATTGGGCCCGCTGGGAGCGGATGATCGACTGGCTGGCGCTGAACGGGGTCAATATGCCGCTGGCCGTGACGGGCCAGGAAGCCGTATGGGGAGAGGTCCTGAAGGAGCTTGGGCTCGGCGAAAAGGAGATCCGGGATTTCCTCGTCGGCCCCGCGTATCTCCCCTGGGGCTGGATGGGAAACATCGACGGCCTCGGCGGGCCGCTCTCCCCAGGCTGGATCGACGGACACAAGGACCTCGAGCGGAAGATCCTGGCCCGGGAGCGGGAGCTGGGGATGA
>CAZSMW010000308.1:0-2173 GCA_964607985.1 uncultured Eubacteriales bacterium | reverse complement strand
CTGGTCGTCAAGGATTACGGCGACTGCCGGGTGTTCAACGCGGCCGTGGCCCTGGAGTGTGAATAATCAACGGACAAGGAGTTTAAAATGCATAAAAAGATAATGATCTTTCTCGCCCTGGCGCTCATTGCGGCTGTCGCTTCTGTTCGATCCCAGGATCAAAATAAGGTCGAGCTGAAGCTCCAGCTTCCCAAGCCCATGTTCATCGGAACGCCGAAGAATATCCGGACTCCGAACCTCGAGGTTGTGACCGGGAAAGCCCGGGGCCCGTTCTATGTCCCCGCCGGGACCAAGCTCGTTTCGCTCAAGAAGCCCGTGGCGTCGAGCGACACGGCGCCGGTCATCGGCGAGGCGAGCTTCGTCACGGATGGCGAGAAATCGGGCGAGGACGGCTACTTTGTCGAGTTCGGTCCCGGCAAACAGTGGGTCCGGATCGACCTCAAGGAGCCTTATGCCCTGCAGGCCATCATCATCTGGCATTACCACAGCCAGGCGCGTGTCTACCGCGACGTCGTCCTTCAGGTCTCCGACGACAGGGACTTCGTCGGCGGAGTGACGACGATCTATAACAACGACCACGACAACACGTCCGGCCTCGGGATCGGCCGGGACAAGGAATATATCGAGACGAATGAGGGCCGGCTCATCGATCCCAAGGGCGTCAAAGCCCGGTATGTCCGGCTCACCAGCGGCGGCAACACCTCAAATGACATGAACCACTACGTCGAAGTGGAGGTCTACGGCGTCCCGGTCAAATGAAGAAAGCGACCTTTTTCGGACTCTTCCTTCTCGTCCTGGCCGGAGCTCTCGTCTTCCGGACCGCGGGACTCGGCCTCCGGCCCATGCACCACGACGAAGCCAACCAGGCCGTCAAGTTCGGCGCCCTTCTCGAGAAGGGCGAGTACCGCTACGACAGGGACGATCATCACGGGCCGAGCCTGTATTACCTGACCTTGCCGCTGGCCAAAGCTGCCGGCAGACATACGCTGGCGTCGCTCGATGAGACGGTTCTGAGGCTCGTCCCGGCCCTCTTCGGAGTGGCGACGCTCCTCATCTTCCTGCTCTTCCTCAAGAGCGCAGGCGCGGGAGCCGTCCTGGCCTCCGGCATTTTCCTGGCTGTCTCTCCTGCTGCGGTCTATTACAGCCGGTTCTACATCCAGGAGACCATCTTTGTCTTCTTCATCGCCGCGTTTCTCGCCTCGGTCTGGCGCTATGTCCTGAACCCGTCCTGGGGATGGGCGGCGGCGGCAGGCCTATGCGCCGGGATGATGTATGCCACTAAGGAAACATCGGTCATCGCTTTCGGGGCGGTTGCCGGGGGGCTCGTATTTACGCTCCTGTCCGGGAGGAAGGACCGGGAAGCCCGCGGCGAAAATGGCAGGTTCAGGGTCTGGCATCTCCTCCCGGCGCTCGCGGCGGCTTTGGCCGTTGCCGGCCTTCTCTTCTCATCGTTCTTCAGCCATCCGCAAGGCGTCCTGGATTCCATTCTCTCTTTCAGAATTTATATCGCGCGAGGCTCGGAGGCCGGATGGCACAATTATCCCTGGTATCACTACTTGGGCCTGTTGGCCTTCTCCAGATTCGGGGTGTCGGCGCCCTGGTGGAGCGAAGCCGTCATTCTTTTTCTTGCCCTGATCGGAGGGCTGGCCGCCTTCAGGCGGGGGAGACTTGACAAGCCAGAACCATCGTTTCCGCGGTTCGTCCTGTTTTACGCAGTCTTTTCGACCGTGGCCTACTCGCTCCTCCCTTACAAGACGCCGTGGGATTTGCTCCCTTTCCATCTCGGGCTCATCCTGCTTGCGGGAATCGGGACGGACCGCATTCTCGGGACCCTCAAGTCCAACGCTTTCAGGGCGGCCGCCCTGACGGTGATCGCAGCCGGCGTCATTCACCTCGGCGTCCAGGCTTACCGGGCGAATTTCAAGGATTTTGCGGACCCGCGGAACCCGTATGTCTACGCGCAGACGAGCATGGATTTCATGAAGCTCGTCAAGCGTGTCGACGATCTCGCCGCCGTTCATCCCGCCCACAAGGAGATGCTCATCGAGGTCGTCTCGGGTCTCTACGAAACCTGGCCCCTGCCTTGGTATCTGAGAAGCTACGCCAATGTCGGCTACTGGCAGGACGCGGAACGGGCGGTGACCCCGAGCGCCGCCGCCGTCGTTATTTCGTC
>CAZSMW010000307.1:0-6061 GCA_964607985.1 uncultured Eubacteriales bacterium | reverse complement strand
GCGGTGATCAATCCGCCCTGTTCCCGGCAGCCTCGAGCAAACTCCGCGCCGATATCCCCTTTGTAGAAGCGATCGTAGGCGGCGTATATAGCTTCCTTCCGGCTCTTCCCTTCGGCGAGCGCCTTCTGCTCCGTCTCGACGAGCTTCTTCAAGGTCGCGGCCAGTTCGGGTTGACGGAAGATCTCGCCTGGATAGGGGGCCTCATAAACTTCCCCGGGATGAGGGAGAAGGACCTTTTTCGAATAGGGCCATTCCTTGATCCACTTCTTGTTTGCCTCAATCGTCGCCGCGAACTCCTTCTCGGCCGGATAACCTTCGGCCATCTGAAGGGCCGGCGCCAGCACGTCCCGGAGACTCATCGTCCCGAATTCCGCAAGCATGGTCATAAGCCCCCCCGGCGTTCCCGGGGTCACGGCCGCCAGCGGTCCGTAGGCCGGCGGGTATTTCAAGCCCTTCTGTTTGAAATACTCTGAGGTGGCCCCGGTCGGCGCGACGCCCAGGGCGTTGATGGCGACGACCTTCTTCGTCTTCGGGTTGTAAATGAGCGCTTGGGTCTCTCCTCCCCAGCTCAAGACGTCGTACATCGTGCAGACCGCTCCCAGCATGCCACAGGCCGCGTCCACGGCGTTCCCGCCTTTCAGGAATATTGAGGCGCCCGCCGTGGCGCCGAGGGGCTTCCCCGTGATGGCCACCCAGTGTCTGCCGTGAAGGATAGGTTTTTCGGTCCTGGCAAAGGCGATTCCCGCCGCGATCAGGGCCAACGCAACCGCGATTATCATCCCCTTTTGTTTCATGGCGCCCTCCTCGGCAATATTGTCTGACGGCTGGAGCCGTCCATTTTCCAGGCGTTCTTCCTCCGAGCTTTTAAAGGGCATTTTAACAGGTTCGGCCTCAAACTTAAAGCGGGCAAAAGACGCCCATAATTGTTGATAGAACTTGAACTATTACGAACGCAATAAAAGAAGTACCAATGTATAAACGGCACTGAATGCCGTCCTCAAGTCCCCGTAGCGGAGGGGGGACCCGCCGGCTTTTTCGACGGGGGGAACCGACGGGACTGGTTCCCTGGGGGTCGGGGGAGTGAGGGCGGCTTCAGGCCGCTTAAAGCCAGATGTCAAACTATCTAATGCGTTCGTATTAGAAGAAAGAATCCTATCGGCAATATTAGGACGAAGGACCGCGAACGGCCCCTTGTGCTATAATAGCGCACCAATGACCGAGTATCGTATCGATGCCCATCCCATCCTCCCCATCGAGGAACGAGCGACCTTCGTGTTCACCTGGCAGGGCCGTAAGTTTTCGGCCAGGCAGGGCGAGACCATCGCCTCAGCCCTTTTCGCCAACGGAATCCGAACGTTCGGGCGCCATGCCAAAGATGGAGCCCCCCAGGGGATCTTTTGCGCCAACGGCCAATGCGCCCAGTGCCTGGTCCTGGCCGACGGCCTTCCCGTGAAATCCTGCATGGAACTGGTCCGCCCGGATGTCAAGGTCGAGCCGGTCGAAGGACTTCCCCAGTTGCCGCAGAGCCCGGACGCGGGCGCCCCTTCCCCGCGCGTCCGGAACATTGAAGAGGTCAAGGTCCCCGTCCTCATCGTCGGCGGCGGCCCGGCCGGGCTGTCCGCGGCGAACGAGCTGGGACGGCGCGGCGTCGAAACCATCGTTATCGACGACAAGCACCGCCTGGGCGGTAAGCTCGTCCTCCAGACCCACCGGTTCTTCGGCTCGATCGAGACCGTCTACGCCGGAACCCGCGGCATCGACATCGCCACTCGCCTGGAAAACGAGGTCCGATCGCATCCGAGCGTTCGCATCTGGCTGCAAAGCACGGCCCTGGCCGTCTTCAGCGATAAAAAGGTCGGCGTCCTGAAAGGGGGGAATCGCTACGTCCTCGTCGTGCCCGACGTTCTGCTCGTCACCTCGGGGGCCCGCGAGAAGAACCTCGCCTTCCCGGGCAACACTTTGCCTGGTGTCTACGGCGCGGGCGCCTTCCAGACGCTCGTCAACCGGGACCTCGTCCGGCCCTCAAAACGTCTTTTCATCGTTGGCGGGGGCAACGTCGGCCTGATTGCCGGCTACCACGCCCTCCAGGCCGGCATCTCGGTCGTCGGCCTCGTCGAGGCCATGCCGGAGTGCGGCGGCTACAAGGTCCACCGGGATAAGCTCGCCCGCCTCGGTGTTCCCATCCATACGTCGCACACGATCCTCAGCGCCAACGGCGCCGATTCCGTCGAGTCCGTGACCATTGCCGAGGTCGATCGTCGCTTCCAGCCGGTTCCCGGGACCGAACGGTCCTTCTCCTGCGATACCATCCTTGTCGCCGTCGGGCTCGATCCCGTCAACGAATTCTTCGAGAAGACCAAGGAATTCGGCCTGTCGGCCTTCGCCGCCGGCGATGCCGAGGAGATCACCGAAGCCTCCGCGGCCATTTTTTCCGGTAAGATCAGGGGTCTCGAGGTCGCCAAGTCCTTGGGCCTGGACGTCGGGGAGATTTCTTCGGACTGGTACGACACCGCCGAGGTCCTGAAATCCAAGCCGGGAAAGACCGAAAAAGAAGAGCCTCCGGGATCGGAAACAGGTGTCTTTCCGGTCCTTCACTGCGTCCAGGAGATCCCTTGCGATCCCTGCACCGCTGTCTGCCCCAGGGATCTGATCAAGATCGATCCTACGGACATCCGTGGGCTCCCGACTTTCCTTGTCCGCGAGGAGGGCAAGGACTGCACGGGCTGTGAAAAGTGCGTCGCCATCTGCCCCGGCCTGGCCGTCACCCTTGTTGACTTTCGCAAGGACGCGGCGTTCCCTACAGTGGCCATTTCTTACGAGTTCTTGAAGGAGCGCCTAAAGGCCGGAGACAGGGTTTCCGTGCTGGACACCGAAGGCGCTCCCCTTGGAAACGTGGAGGTCGTCGCCGTCAAGGCCGTCAAAGCCAACGACCGCACCGTCATCATCAAGGTACGCGCCCCGAAAGAATACGCCAAGAGGATCGCCGGGATCCGGATCCAACCTGAAAAAGAGAGCGAACCCATGGACCGCTACGTGAAGAGGACCGCCGACGACACGATCATCTGCCGATGCGAGAGGGTCACGGCGGGAGAGATCCGGAATCTCATCCGGGATGGGGCTCGCGACATCAACCAGATCAAGGCGATGACCAGGACATCCATGGGGTCCTGCGGCGCCAAGACGTGCACTCCGCTCGTCCACCGCCTCTTCCGGGAGGAGGGGGTGCCCGAAAGCGAGATCGTCGACCAGCCGAATCGGCCTCTGTTCATGGAGGTCCCGCTGGGGGTCTTCGCGGGACTCTCATCCGAGGAGGACGATCATGGCCCCAAATAGATCGTTTGACGCGATCATCATCGGCGCGGGGAGCGTCGGCACCCCGGCCGCCTTCTTTTTAGCTGAAGCGGGGGTCCGGACGCTCGTCATCGACAAGTTCCCGAGTCCGGGCCAGGGCTCGAACAAGAGTGCCATCGGAGGTCTCCGGGCGACCCATTCGGACCCGGCCAAGATCCGCCTCTGTTTAAAAAGCCTCGAGATCATCTCGACCTGGAAAGAACGCCATGGCGACGATTTGGAGTGGTACAAGGGAGGCTATAGTTATGTGGCCTATCGGCCGGAAGAGGAGAAGACCCTCAAGGACCTGCTCGTCATCCAGCAGTCCTTCGGCTTGAACATCCGCTGGCTGGACAGGAAAGGGATCATGGAGGCCATTCCGGGCATCAATCCCAACGGGCTCATCGGCGGGACCCTTTCTCCGGATGACGGCAACGCCTCTCCCCTCCTGGCCGTCGAAGCGTTCTATGAACACGCGAAGCGCCGCGGCGGCGAATTCCATTTCGGCGAAAAGGCGACCGGCCTCATCATCGAAGGCGGCCGCGTCCGCGGCGTCCGGACCGACAAGGGCGAATACGGCGCGGAAGTCGTTATCAACGCCGCCGGCCCATGGGCGGCCGAGGTCGGTAAGTTCGCCGGCGTCGACGTCGCCGTGACCCCGGACCAGCATGAAGGGGCCGTCACGGAGGCCGTATCGCGTTTCCTGGAGCCCCTGGTCGTGGACATACGGCCGGCCAAGGGGTCCGCGAACTATTATTTCTGCCAGCACGCCACCGGCCAGGTCCTCTTCTGCATCACGCCGAGTCCCAACCTCTGGGGTTACGACGTTCGGGAAACCGGCGAATTCCTTCCCTTGGTGGCCCGGCGCATGGTCGACGTCATCCCCAGGCTCAAGAACCTCCGGGTCCGGAGGACTTGGCGCGGCCTTTATCCCATGACGCCGGACGGCTTCCCCATCATCGGCTGGACGAAGGAGGTCGCGGGGTACCTTCTGGCCGTGGGCATGTGCGGCCAGGGATTCATGCTCGGCCCCGGTGTGGGAGAGATGCTCGTTCGCATGGTCCTGAAAGCCCAAACAGCCAAAGACGACGAGATCTTGTCCTACGTCAATCCCTACCGGGAATTCAAGGGGATGGAAAAACTGCAGTAGCCGCAAGGTTTAGGCGGGCCTTTCGCCCGACCCCCCCGCGTTTTCAACGAAGGATGATGTTTCTCCCGTCGAACGGCACAATCTTCATGGGGATCTCATTGACATCTTCCAACACATCCTCAAGGATCATCGCTTATCTGAGTTTATTGGCAACGATTTTTTTTGCTATGCGCGAGTTTAAAGGCGACGATAAGTCCGCTGGTAGTCAACTGAAAAACGGTATAGACGAGGATGGAAGTATCATGTTGAAGCAGCGAATAAATTCCCCAAACTAGCCCGTCAGTTATAGATAGCAGCCAGGTTCCAAGTGACAAGTCCGCTAGATTGCCTTCTTTGTATGCGACCCAAAGCTGGGGAATGTTCGCAGCGAGTACGCTTATTGGCAGAGCCAAGCCAAGTCCCTTCACCCCTGCGAAAATGCATCCCAGAACTAATACGACAAGCTAGATTGGAGCGATTTTAAATTCCCTGACTTGACGACCGAACCGCAAGGCAAAAAAAGTGATCAAACCGAAGATCACGCCCGATGAACCTGTGGCGAATGTTACGTACGGTTGATTGGTCATTACGCCATAGGTTGCCCAGCCAAAACTAACAATGGAACTCGTCGCCGCCGTATCCACGGAAACGCCAAAGGCTTCCCGGGCCCGCAGAAGCTTGACGAGTTGAGGCATAGTATCGATATAAATAGGAGGGGAGATTCATTTCAGTTGAAATAAGATAGCACATATGCTATTATAATAAAGTGGAAAAAAGCCTGCTCGACAATCCGAAAAACGTGCGCTTCGAGGACTTGTTGAATCCTTGCCGTCGCCTTTTCGGTGAGCCCAGGATCCGCGGTAGTCATCACATTTTCAAGACGCCGTGGCCGGGTGAGCCCTTCGTCAACCTGCAGCGCGACGGCAAAATGGCCAAGCCGTACCAGGTCAGGGATGTGAAGCGGGCGCTTGAAAAATTGGAGGCAAAACATGGGAAATAAAGTCGAACGCTATACCTACCGCATCGAATGGTCGCAAGAGGACGGAGTCTTTGTGGCCCGTTGCGTGGAATTTCCCGGGCTCGGCGCCCACGGGAGTTCCCAGGAAGAGGCTTTGCGCCAGATCAAGGTCGCGGTTACCGGAGCAATGAAATGGTTGCGCGATGAGAAGCGCGAGCCTCCCGAGCCGCTGGGAACAAAAAAATTCCGCGGCCATTTGACCTTGCGTGTGCCGCCCGAAGTGCATCGCGACTTGGCCATCAAGGCGGCCGAAGAAAAAGTATCGATCAACCAGTTGATTCTTTCTAAAATTCTTTGATCGGCATGATAAGCTATATTCCCTCCTCTCCATAGCGGAACTATATCGTCGGCCGGGCGGCAATGTCAATTACCGCGAAAACCGCTCCCGCAGATCATGTCCGGATAAGAAACCGAAACTTCAGGTGATCGATGAATGTGAGCGTTGGCGTACAGCCCGTAGTAACGGACCATGACTTGGCCCTTGTCGGGAATGTGCGAGGTCACCCGGGCGATAAATATGTGGCTGTGGACGTTGAAGCCGGAGTGAGGCCAGGAGAGAATGCGCTCGGCCCATTCCTGGCTCA
>CAZSMW010000306.1:0-5121 GCA_964607985.1 uncultured Eubacteriales bacterium | reverse complement strand
AAGCCCCCGTAGCGGAGGGGGGCCCGAGCCCTATGAAGGCTATATCGGCGACCCGCCCAAGACTCTGTCCATATTTCTTGCCACCCCCTACCCCCTCCGATAATTGTACAGACCGGGGAGATGGGGGGAACCGACGGGACTGGTTCCCCCGGGGGCCGGGGGAGTGAGGGCGGCTTCAGGCCGCTTCAAGTCAGATGTCAAACTATTTACTGCGTTTGTATTAGTAGCTACAACACGCGCTCCGCTTCGGACCTGATGATGTCCCAGGCTTCGCGGACGTGGCGCTCGGTCGTCGTCCTCCCCCCAACGACGAGGCGAATCGTGAATTTTCCTTTAAGTGTCGTGTGCGTCAGAAAGATCTTTCCCGAGGCGTTGACGCGCGTCAGGATCTCCCTGTTCAGGACGTTTAGAGCCTCTTCCGGCCGCCCGTCGTTCAACCGAAAGCAGACGAGGCTCAGGTCGACGGGAGCCAGGAGCTCGAACTTCGGGTGACCATATAACCAGCCTTCGAAGAGCCGGGCCAGCCTGATGTGCTCCCGGACCATGGCCTGGATGCCCTCCACCCCGTATTCGCGAATGACGAACCACAGCTTGAGGGCCCGGAACCGCCGGCCAAGTTGGATCCCCCAATCGCGGTAGTTCTTCACTAAGGCGTCCACTCCGGTCTTCAAGTACTCCGGATGGATCTCGAAGGTCCGGACCAGGGCGGCCGCGTCCTTTACGAAATAGGCCGAGCAGTCGAAGTTGGTCAGCATCCACTTGTGCGGGTTGAAGACGAAGGAATCCGCGCCCTCGATCCCGTTCAAAATCCAGCGTTTTTCGGGGAGGATAGCCGCCGTGCCGGCGTAAGCCGCGTCCACATGGAGCCAAAGGCCGTGCTCCCGGCAGATCTTGCCGATCCGAACAAGGGGGTCGATCGCTCCGGATGAGGTCGTCCCGACGGTGGCCACGACGCAGGCCGGGCTGAAGCCGGCCCGGATGTCCTCGCGGACCGCTTTTTCGAGAGCTTCGGGGACCATGGCGAACTTTTCATCGGCGGGGACGATCCTTAGGTTCTCTTTCCCATAACCGGCGATCTTGACCCCTTTTTCGACGCTCGAATGCGTCTCCGTGGAAGCATAGACGGTCAGGGGGATTTTCAGACCCCTGATATTCGCTTCATGGCCCGTGGCCTTTTCCCTGGCCGTCAGGAGGGCGCAGAGGGTCGCCGTCGAGGCGGTGTCCTGAATGACCCCGGACCAGCTTTCCGGCAGGACCAGCATCCGGCGGAGCCAGCCCAGGACGACCTCCTCGAGTTCGGCGGCCGCCGGCGAGGTCTGCCAGACCATGCCTTGGACGCCGATCCCGGCCGTCAGCAATTCGGCCAGAACGGAAGCCGGGCTGTTGTTGGCCGGGAAATAGGCGAACCAACCCGGATGTTGCCAATGGGTGACGCCGGGCAGGATGATATCCTGGAAATCCCTGAAGATCCTGTCCATCGGTTCCCCAATGGCCGGAGGGCTCGCGGGAAGCTTGGCCATGATCTCGCCCGGCTTGACGGCGGAGTTGACCGGGTATTTTTCGACGGATTCCATGTATTCCGCCAGCCAATCCACGAATTCGTGGCCAAATTTCCTGAAAACGTCCTTTTCCATGCTCATCTCCCATGATTACTATACATTTTCCCTGTCATTATCGCAAAAAAGACGAAAAAGCGTATGAAAATAGCGCCGAGACAGGGACTATCGGTACGCCCAGGCGTTATTTTTCAAATTCTCTTTGTTGCGCCCTGCCTGGAAACTCTGGGCTGTAGAGCATGGACGCATGCCTCTGCGCCTCTCGACGCCGGGAAGCGAAAAAAGCCGCCCGATTCTGGGTGGAAGAACGTCGAGTCCTCCCGAAAATGGCAATTTTATCAAAATATGCAAAAATCTGTTGCACTCGCCGAAAAAACGTGGTATAATAGTTATTGACATTAAAAGCGGCCATCGAAAACCGCTTCCCCCTCCCCCCGAGAAACTAAAAAAGATTTTTCTTTTTGGGCCCTGTCCGTGCAACTCTTTCCGCGTTCTCATCGTATATATGTTTGGATGACGGCCATGAGAGAACACGCCCGGATAGCCAAGAGCAAGCGCCTCCTTTTTTTGCCTCCTTTTTGCAGGAGTTTCAAGATACATTTGTCTATCAATCCATTCCCCTCCAGAGGCTGCCCCGTCTTGAAAGAGGACGGGGCAGCCTATCCAAAAACAAGGGAAGAGCTTGACCACCTAGACAGGCAATCGGCCCTCGTTTGAAAAATAGGCGCGTGGGTCAGCGCTAGCGTGGCCAGCTTTTCTCTTCCGTCCTGCTTGTCTTGCCCGACCGGCGTTTTATCTGACCGTCGAACACTTTCGAGATTTTTGCCCTGAAAATTCAGAGCTGGGATCCGGAAAATTCGGGACATAATCCTTTTCTCCCGAAAAGGGATTGTGTCCCTGGAATTTTCTGGTCAAACTATTCGACGGTCTGGCGTTTTGCCGTTTGACATTGAGCGGGCTCTGTATTATAAATGAATGGATGGTTTAAAGTAAGGGAAGTCCGTGGAACGCGGACACAGCCCCCGCTACTGTAACCGGGGACGATTCCCGGAGGAAGCCACAGGCCGGAAAAGCGGCTTGGAAGGCCCGGGATGAGATCGATCCGGAAGTCAGGAGACCTTTTTTAAACCTTAAAGAACCCGTCTTCGGGAGGAAGACAGGGTCATTTTTTTTGCTTCCCGGGCCTGCGGGCCCGGTCTCAAGCGGGGGCCGAACGTAAAAAGGAGCCAATATGGCTAAACGGATTATCTTCGGTCTCGCGGCGGCCCTGTTATTGGCCGCAACGCTCTCCCCTTCCGTCTTCTTCGAAGAAACCGAGGACAAGGCCCTTCTCCAGAAGCCCCGGCATGACGTTGTCGTCACGGCCACTCGAATCGAGACACCGAGCAAGGAGGTCGCCTCATCGATCACCGTAATCACCCGCGCCGACCTGGACCGAGCCAACCGGTCCACCGTGCTCGATGTCCTGGAAGACGTCGTGGGAACGGCCGCGGTCCGGAGCGGGGGCATCGGCGCGGCCGCGTCCATCATGCTCCGGGGCGGCAACTCCGAACACACCCTTGTCCTCCTCGACGGCGTCGAGATCAATGACCCGATGAACCCATCCCGCTCCTGCGATTTGGCCCACGTCGCCCTTGACCAGGTCGAACGGATCGAGGTCCTGCGCGGACCGCAGAGCACGCTTTTCGGTTCCGACGCGCTCGGCGGGGTCATCAACATCATCACCCGGACGGGAGAGGGCCGGGCCAACCTCAGGCTCTACGGATCGACAGGATCCCTGTCGACGGTGGAAACCCGGCTAGGGATCTCGGGCGCATCCCGAAGGATCTCCTATTCCCTGGGAACGGCCTATCTCAGGAGCGGGGGAATTTCCGCGGCGGACAAGGCCCTCGCCGGGAATAAAGAAAAGGACGGATACCGGAGCCTTTCCCTGACCGGCCGGGCCGGCTTGAAGCTCGGGCAAAACCTCGACCTCGACCTGACCGTCCGCGGCCTCCTGACCAGGTCGGAGATCGACAATTTCGGCGGTCCTTTCGGCGATGATCCCAACAGCTCTCAGCGCTACGATTCCCTTTTCGCCAGGACCCAGCTCCGGGGTCTCTTCGGAAACGGCCGCTGGGAGTCCAAACTGGGCGCGGCGGTCATCCGGTCCAAGCGGCTCAATGACAACCCCGTTGACGGAGCGCATCCGTCAGACTCGGAAAAGGGCTCCTTCCGGAGCGGCCTCCTCAAAGTCGACTGGCAGAACAACGTTTTCCTCCATCCTTCCAACACCCTGACTTTCGGCGCCGAATATGAGGCGGAGCGGGGAAGCTCCGAATACAGGTCCGAGAGCCTCTGGGGGCCTTTCGTGAGCGAATTCCCCGTTAGGAACGCCGGCGACCTGGGAATATACGTCCAAGACCAGGTCAGGTTCGGCGGGCGGTTCTTTGCCACGACCGGGGTCCGGATCGACAGCCACAGCCGCTCGGGGACGGCCTTTACCTACCGGCTTGCCCCGGCCTGGTTCATCGCCCGAACTGGCACCAAACTCAAGGCGACGCTCGGGACCGGCTTCAAGTCCCCTTCCCTTTATCAGCTTTACGCTCCGCCGACGGCCTGGGGCCCCATCGGGAACGAGAACTTAAAGCCCGAAGAATCAACCGGTTGGGACGCAGGCCTTGAGCAAGACCTGGCCGGCGGCCGCACCAGGCTGGGAGCGACCTATTTCCGGAACCGCTTCCGTAACCTGATCAGCTTTGACAACACCCACGGCTACGTCAATGTCGGCCGGGCCGAAACCAAAGGAGTCGAACTGACGGTCGGGGCCGCGCCCTCCGCGGCGCTTTCAATTATGGCCTCTTACACTCGGCTGTCGGCCAAGGACAAAGACACCGGCCTCGATCTCCTGCGCCGTCCCAAGGACAAGTTTTCCGCGGGCCTGAATTGGAATCTGTTGCCGAAATTCAACCTCGGCCTCAAATTCAGCCGCGTTGGAAGCCGAAGCGACCTGGATTTCAATACCTGGCCGTCGGCCCCGATCACCCTCCGCCCTTACACGCTTATAAACGTAAATATTTCTTATGCCGTCGCCCCGCGGACTGTATTCTTCTTCCGGTTCGACAACATCCTCAACCAGCGTTATGAGATGATCTACGGCTACGGGACGCCCGGCTTCTGCGTTTATGCCGGCATCAAGCTGGAGTAGGTTTGACCCCTACTTATCTTTCTGGTTCTCTTACGTTTAGTGTGGGTTGGGGGCTTGGAGGGGACGGCCCTTTATGGCCGTGATTGGAGGGCATGGGGGAGGGCTGCAGCGACCATGCGGAGATCAGCCTGAGACGAGCGTCCGACGAGGGAAGCTGCAGGCCTCCGATGGCCCAAGGCTCCGAGGATGGGTTTCCTTCAGCTTATTAGATTCGCCTGGAGTCTTGGGCCTGAGGAGCCGAGAGAAGGACGCGAGTCTCAGGCGTTTGTTGATCGGAGCGGGAGCAAAGCCCTTCCCCATGCCCTCCTCTTGGCATCACGGCCTTCGATGGGCACACCAAATGGAATAGAGCCGCGCGGCCTTATTTCACCTTAACTT
>CAZSMW010000305.1:0-6552 GCA_964607985.1 uncultured Eubacteriales bacterium | reverse complement strand
CGTCTCGGGCCTCAAACCCGGCTGGGCGATGATGAAGCCGCGGCCGCTGATCCCGGTGTAGAAACGCTCGTTCAGGCTGGGTACGCGGTACGACCGGGACAGGTTGGCGAAGGCGACGAAGCGTTCCGCCAGCTTGTAAGAAGCGGCCATGAATCCGGTCAACCTGTCGTTATTCGTCCTGACGACATCCCCATCCCCGGGCGCCGCCAGCATGACAAGATGGTCCCAACGGAGACCGCCGAGGAGATCGAGGTTCCTGATCCCCGAATAATCGCCGGAAATGAAGACGCCGACGTCTGTCCTCTTCCCCCTGGTATAAGGGAGTTCCTCGCCGACTTTTTTGATGTTGCCGTCCGGACCAAAGCTCGTGTCCACGTTCCGCGCCCCACCTCCCGCCTGCCCAAACAGGTCGGCTCCCCCCTCCAGCCGGAAGGATCCCCCGATTTTCTTCCCATAGGAGAGCTGAAATCCGTACTCCGTGCTCCGGGCCTTGCTGGTGGAACTTTTTATCTTATAGCCATCAATGCTGTCCGTCCGGGTTTCCAGGGAATTCGGATCGGCGTACGCTTGGAACGACAACTGCCCCCCCGCAACCTCTTTTTCGACCCAACGCAGCTGAAAGAGGTTCTGGTCCTCCTTCGGGTACCAGGTCGGCTTGGTCAAGCTGTTCCGGTTGGGTTTTCCGATGTCCTTGCCGCGCGCGCCCAGGAAGGCCGCCGTGACCTCCCTCTTGTCCGTGCGGTGGACGATCTTGCCGAGCAGGCTGCCCTGGGTGTATTGGGACTGCAGGATCTTTCCCGAAGGCGACGAGTAATTCCCAGCGTCGAGTCCCTGGAAGGACAGGTAGAATCCGGTGGACCCCTTGGATCCCCGCAAAGAGAGGCCCGCGCCCTTCTCGTCATTGACCGTTCCATACCGCGTCAGGAGCCGCCCCTTGAGGCCTTCCTCGAGGTTAGGTCCTTTGGTCAGGATATGGATGACGCCGCCGATCGCGTCCGATCCATAGAGGACGGAGGCAGGGCTCCTCAGGACCTCGATCCGGTCGATGTCTTCGGGGTTGATGAACGAAGCGTTCGGCCCTGTCCGGCGCTCGCTCGACAACCGGGCGTTGTCGACGAGATAAAGGACCCTGCGCCTGGCCAGCCCTCGGATCGACGGAACGAGTGAAAAGCCACCCGAACCCAATGCCGAAACCCCGGGCGTCGAGGCCAATCCTTCCGTAATGTTCGGCGCCATCTCTTCCGTCAACGCCGCGTTCCCGATCACGGTCCCGGCCGCGGGCACGTTCGCCGAAGCCTCCGGATAGCGCAGGGCCGTGACCACGACCTCTTCGTTTTGGCTGATCAGGGGGGCCAGAATGAGCGTCACACCGCGGGCGGCCGTTTTCTTCGTGAAGGCGAAAGCCTGCTCGTAATAATCGGGGTGGATGACCTCAAGCCGGACGCGATCCTCGTCGGGCACATCCAGGGTGAACGCTCCCCCGCTGTCCGAAAGGGCCTGTGTGCCGCTCGACTTGTGGAGGACGATGGCCCCCTTGATAAGCTTCCCCCCGGGTGTGACAACCGTCCCGCGGACTTCGAAGGCCGACGCCGCGATGGAAAGAGAGAACAAAAATATAGGAATGAAGACGCTTCTTTTCATGCCGAAATTCTAATTGACGGGGACGCGCGTGTCAACCGGTCCGAAGCCCAACGCCCGGCTTTTTCCTTGGGATCGGCTCTTAATCCTTTTTCCTGACGCGGCCGGGCCCGAGCTTTCGCACGACGGCAGGGTCCGGGGACGCCTTGATCAGGTCGAGGACCCTCTCATGAAGGAGCGGGTGGACCGCGTGAGGCGCGATCTCCCGAAGAGGAACGAGAACGAAGTTCCGCTCGGCCATCCGGGGATGCGGGATCATCAACCGGCGGGACTGGATCACCGTATTCCCGGCCAGCAGGATGTCGATGTCGATCGTCCGGGGCCCCTTATCGGAGGCCGGAACGCGCTTCAGCTTCTTCTCGATGGCCTTGATCAGGTTCAGGAGGGCCAGCGGGTCATACTCCGCGTCGACTTCCACGACCTGGTTGTAGAACCAGGGCTGGTCGGGGACATCGACGGGCTCAGTCCGATAGACGGAAGAAGCGCGGAGGATCCCCACACCGTTTTCTTCGAGCAGGGAACAGGCCAAGGCCAAGTTTTTTTTCCGGTTGCCCAGGTTGGTGCCCAGAGACAGGAAATATCTCATCTTCTCTCACGATCAGAGGATATCTATATTAACATCATTATCCTGGTATTCAAGGCCGCGATATGTCCCCGAATTTTCGTTTGATTTCCGCCGACCGTTTCATTAGTATTAGGATTTCTCGATCGGAGGTTCACGTGAGCAAACTCATCTACATGGACAATGGGGCTACCTCCTTTCCCAAGCCCCCGGCAGTCTACGATTTCATGGATCACTTCTACAGGAACTTCGGCGTCAATCCCGGCCGTTCCGGCTATGATCTCTGCGTCGAGACGGGCGAGCTCGTTGAGAACGCGCGGAAGATGCTGACCCGGTTCTTTAACGGCGCTGACCCGAACCGTCTATGCTTCGGCTATAATTCCACCGACGCCCTGAACCTGATCATCTTCGGGATGCTCAAGCCCGGCGACCACGCCGTGACCACGACTCTCGAACACAACTCCGTTCTCCGGCCGCTCTACCATCTCTCCCGGACCGGCGTCGAAGTCGACCATGTGCCCTTCGATAAGAGCGGGTTCGTTGACCCGGATGATTTTTCAAAACGGTTTAAAAAGAACACGAAGCTCGTTGTCATCAACCACGCCTCCAACGTGATCGGCACGGTCCAGCCCATAAAAGAGATCGGAAGGCGCTGTCGGGAGCACGGCGTCCCCTTCGCGATCGACGCCTCGCAGTCGGCCGGAAAAATCCCCGTCGACATCGAGGACGCCTTTGTCGACATCGTTGCGTTCACGGGCCACAAATCGCTCTTCGGACCGACCGGCATCGGAGGCCTTTACGTCCGAGAAGGGATCGAAATCCGCTTCACTCGGGCCGGGGGGACCGGGGTCCGCTCCGCCATACGGACGCACCTCGAGGAGTATCCCTACCGGCTCGAATACGGGACGCTGAACGTCCTCGGTGTCGCCGGCCTTCATGCCGGCCTCAAGTGGATCCTGGACAAGGGCCTCGAATCCATCCATCAGCAAGAGATGAAGCTCGCGACGAAGCTCAGGGACGGGCTGAAGGGGATCGACGGCGTCACGATGTATTGTCAGGACGAACTCGCGGACCATATCAGCGTCCTGCCCTTCAACGTGACCGGCATGGAAGCGATGAACGTCGGGACCATCCTCGACGTGGACCACAATATCGCCTGCCGGACCGGGCTCCATTGCGCCCCGCTCGTCCACGAAGGGCTCAAGACGGACAAGGTCCACGGAGCGGTCAGGTTCGGCATCGGGCCTTTCAACACCGAAGAGCACATTGACACCGCCATCGGCGCGGTCCGAGAGATCGCCGAGATGGCGGCCAAACGCATCAAGTAACCCCAAATTGCCGATAAGGTTTTTTCTGCTCAAGCGATGACGCCGGCTTCTGGCGAAACTAATACGAACACATTAGATAGTTTGACATCTGACTTTAGGCGGCCTGAAGCCGCCCTCACTCCCCCGGCCCCCGGGGAACCAGTCCCGTCGGTTCCCCCCCGCCGCACCTCTGTCGGCGACGCGGACGATTTCAGAGCCCCCCTCCGCTACGGGGGCTTGAGGACGGCATTCAGTGCCGTTCATACATTTGAACTTCTTTTATTGCGTTCGTATTAGGATTTCCAGGGACACGCCACACATTCGACGTCCTAACGCCGATTTTGGGAAGTGGGGTCGGCCCGGACCTCTTCGCGCCTCGGTGTGCCCGGCGTCAAGAGCTCCGGCTCTGGTCCTAGACGCAACCGTCCGGCTTCGGCAGACCCGCGACCTTGCAGGCGCCCTTGGCGGGGCCTGAGGGGAAAAGCTCGTAAATTCTCTTGAGCGGAAAGCCGGTAGTTTGGCACATCTTGCGGACCATCGGGGCCACCCCCTTGTCGAGATAGTGGCTCCGGATGAATTCCACGACGACCCAATGTTCCGCCGTCAGATCCTCGATCCCTTCTTCGACCTTGGCCAGGACCTCCGCCGCGTCCTTCGACCATTCTTCGGGCCTGGCCATGAACCCTTCCTCATTGACCTCGATCCGTCTATTCTTGCTCTCGATGACCGGCATGAGCGTCTCCTTCTCCTGAAATGAAGGGATATTATATCCGGAAAAACCCGCTTGTGCCAAGGCTGAATGTTGGGCTGCCTCGCTTTTTCCGGCTTCTCAAGCGCCTTACGATTCGACAAAAGGCGAATGACATTCGCGATTGCCGATTTGATTATTTGATCTCAAACGATGACGCGGGTATCCGGTGATCCCCGGAATTCCAGGGGCACGACGCCCATTCGAGAGAATGGATTCATGTTCCTGAATTCCGACTCATGTCCTATCGCCAGCTTTGGGAAGACCGTGCCGGGCGACGAAGGTATGCTATGATATAGAATAGAGGTTTTAGTCGCCGATGAAACAAAGAACAAGCTGGCTCCTTCCTATATCCCTTCTTTTGATCGCCGCTTCGGCCTTGGTTTACGGCGTCCATTATATCGTATTCCGCGACGCCTATCATATCTTTTTTTATATGGCCTTGGACATCGCTTTCCTCTTCCTGAATGTCCTCGTCGTCATCATCTTCATCGAACGCTTGCTCGCCCAGAGGGAGCGGCAGGCGGTATTCCAGAAGCTCAATATGGTCATCGGCACGTTTTTCAGCGAGGTGGGATTGGAGCTGCTCAAGCGGTTCTCCGCCCGTGTCGCGAATGCCGACGCGCTCAAGGAACGTCTGGACGTCAGGCCGAACTGGACGCGGAAGGACTTTCAGAAAGCGACCGCCGCCGCCAAGGGGTTTTCCTATGATCTCAACATCGATCCGCCCTCTCTGCTTGAGATCAAGGACTTCTTGGCCCGAAAGCGCGACTTTCTGGTTCGGCTCCTCGAAAACCCAAGCCTGCTCGAGCATGACCGCTTCACGGACCTTCTCTGGGCCGTGTTCCACCTGGCCGAGGAACTGTCCTTCCGGGAAGGAACGCTCGAAGGGCTCCCGCCGGCCGATCATAATCATCTTATGGGTGACTCCAAAAGAGCGTACACGCACATCACGATGGAGTGGCTGGCGTACCTGGAACACCTCAAGGGGAGCTATCCCTTCCTGTATTCGTTGGCGGTCCGGATCAATCCCCTCGGCGCGAGCCCGTCGGCGTATATCAACGGCCAATACCTTGCGTGTCTGTGGGCCCGGATGTCACTCCTGGCTTAACAGGCTCTTCTAATCAGGAAAATGGTCGCAACGCTCAAGCGGCGTCTTTGGAACGTCACCCTTGGGGGATTACTATCATTTTATGGGGAGCTCAACCGTGAATGTCGTCCCTTCGCCGATCCGGCTCCGGACCGAGATCTTCCCCCGGTGGGCCAGGACGATGTGCTTGACGATGGAAAGCCCGAGGCCGTTCCGCCCAATTTTCTCGATCTCGATTTATCGACGACATAGAAGCGTTCGAAAATGTGAGTCAGGTGCTCCTCGGGAATCCCGATGCCCGTGTCCCGGACATCGATGACGATGTCCCGGTCCTTCATTTTCAAGGAAACCGCGACGGTTCCTTTTTCCGTGTGCTTGACGGCATTGTCGATCAAATTGATGAGCATCTGTTCAAGCTGGAAGGAATCCCCTGCGAGAGGGAGAAGCCCTTCTTCGGCCTTCAACTCCAATCCGACCCCCTTTTCCGCCGCCCTGTTCCCGAAGAGCTTCAGGACGTTCTCCGCCAGGAGGCTGAGGTCCGTTTTTTCGATCTCCATGGAGGCGCCCTTTTCCTCGAGTTCGGCCAGGGAGAGCAAGTCCTGGACGATCCCAATCAATCGGTCGGTGTTCCTGTGGATGATCGAAGCAAAGCCCTTGTCTTCCCCTTCCAGTCTACCTTCGAGAGTCTCGGCGAATCCCTTAATAGCCGTGAGCGGAGTTCTCAGCTCATGGGAGACATTAAGAACGAAATCTTTTTTCATGCGTTCGACGTTCCTGGCCTCGCTGAGATCATGGAGCGTGACCACCAGTCGTTCCTGCAAGGGAAGGAATACGGCGCTGCCTAGGAATTGGCTGTCGTTAATCCGGACTTCTCTGGTTCTGTTCGTCCTGGACTCCCGCGCTTCCCTGATCAGTTCAGCGAACGAGGGACTTCTGAGAACCTCCCAGTAAAAGCGCCGCCCCGGCGGCATGTCCTGGACGATCCCCCGGAGGGCTTCATTACTCAGGACGACCTCATCTTTCGCGTCTATGACGAGGAGGCCGTCGTGGATCGCAGAGAGGATGCTGTCGAGTTCCTCACTCCGGCGTCGGGTTTCCAGGAACATCGTTTTCAGGTCACCGGTCATGGCGTTGAAGCTCCTGGCGAAATCCCCCAACTCTCCCAGGTGACCGAGGGAGATCTTGGCGTCGAAATCTCCGCCGGCCA